>JAZRKS010000001.1:0-4584 GCA_045646445.1 Eubacteriales bacterium
CATCGATGCAAAACCGCGTAACTTTGCCGACCTTTTGCAGATCTCGGGTCTGACACACGGAACCAACGTGTGGCTCGGTAACGCGCAAGACCTCATCAAAGACGGCACCTGCGATATTTCCCGCGTTATCGGTACCCGTGACGGTATTATGCTCGATATGATCCGTTACGGACTTGAAAATGCTACTGCGTTCAAAATTATGGAAGCGGTTCGTAAGGGCAAGGGACTCACACCCGAGTGGGAAGCCGATATGCGCGCTCACAACGTTCCCGAGTGGTATATTACGTCTTGTAAAAAGATCAAGTATCTTTTCCCCAAGGCGCACGCGGCGGCATACGTTATGTCGGCAATTCGCTTAGCGTGGTATAAGGTGCATCAGCCTGTGGCGTTCTATTGCACCATGTTCACGGTAGCCCCCAACGGCTTTGACGCCCAAGTGGTTATCAAAGGCAAGGGGAACGTAGTGGCGCACATGCGCGATATTCAAAAACGCGGCAAAGAGGCATCGCAAAAGGAGCAGAGCAGCGTACCTGTACTCCAACTCATTGTTGAGGCAATGGCACGCGGTGTCAGATTCCTGCCCGTCGATTTGCAAAAATCGCACGCGTTCATCTTCCAACCCGAGGATGGCGGCATCCGTATGCCGTTCTCGTCCTTGCCTGGACTTGGCGAAAACGCGGCGCAAAACATCATCAAAGCCCGCGAGGAAGAACCCTTCTTCTCGGTTGAAGATTTGCAAATCCGCGCAAAGATCTCCAAAACCGTCATCGAAATGCTCCGCGCCAACGGTGTCCTTGATAACATCAACGAGACCGACCAAATGACGATGACTTTTTAAGACGATTAGCACATAACTTGATAAGAAGAGTTTTTATTTCGGTTATTGGGGAAGCGTTTCTTTTTCAGAAGTGTTTTCATTTTTCAAAAAGGATGCGATAATTTTATGAAGTTTATAGCCAATCCAGATAAATTCATATTTTTTATAGGTACTGGTGTAGTAGGCTTTTTGTTTATTTTTTCTTACATGATATTAAACCAGCTTAGTGTGCTCATTTTATTATTAGCCCTTTGGATACTGTTTTCTGTATGGTCGGTTAAGAAGACTTATATTGAATACGCCATTCAAGATGACAAATTTATTATTAGGCACATGAGAAGAGAAATCGAAGTACATTTTGACGATATAAATTATATCGTTGAATCCTTAAGTTGTACTAATTCTATAAAAGAGAAAAGATATGAGATCAAGCTAAATAATACTCTTAATGTACCAGATAACCTTCTTAAAATTGAAAACAGAACTTTCACTAAATGGATTGAAAAACAAAAAGATAGATTCATTATTGAAAAGCGTGTGTTTCATGGGCGATAAACAGCTTTTCACGAGCCGTTCCGTTGCCGATCCTTAAATATCCAAGATAAATCCCCGAGCAAAGTGATTTTCTCACTCTGCTCGGGGTCTTTTTGTCGATATGTCAACTGCGTTGACTCGATATGCTTCACTCCGCTATGGCGTCGATCAGCTCGATATAATTGCCTTGCAGGCAATTTCGATATGAGATAAATCCATCGTTTGCGTAGCAAACATATCGAGTGCGCCAGCACATATCGAATGCTGCAGGCATATATCGAAAATCCCGCAAGGGATTTATCTCGATGCGTGATGTCCTAAACGGACATCACGCTTATGCTATCGCCCCAAGCGTACCAATGGCACCCTCGGCGCAAACCACCGCGCCGTGCTCGGCAAGGTAGAGGCGGAGCTGCGCGGCGTTCTCTATGCTGCCGTACTCCACAACAAAATAGAGCTCTTCGGGCGTTGCAAAGGGAGAGTCGGCAAAGGTGCTCAAAATTAAGTAGAATCTCCCCGCATCGTCTCGCCAAGCACTGCTGGCGCTTATGTAGTCCATTGGCAACAGCCGTCGGCAAACGGCAAGCAGTTCGCCAAGCTCTTCAAAGCGGTAGGCAAACGAGCGGCAAAAGCTTCCGCGCGTGCGCGTGACGGGTTGTAATTCTTGGGCTGGGGTGAGGGCACAGGTGCCTCTTTCACGTTCCCATGAAAGATTGCTGATGAACATTTCACACCCACCCTCACGCGAGGGAAAGTATTGCACCGAGATGCGATGGTCGTCGGCTTCAAAACCGCTCTGTCGTCTCACCTCGTCAAGGAGCAGACGGAACGAGCGGTGCATTTTCTCGCTGTCGTCATAAAAGTTGTCGGTAGAAAGTTCAAATTGTCGCATATCCGTAGGAGTCAACATGATTTTTAGCTTGCCCTCACTGATCCTGATCAGTTCCATGCAAAATCACTCCTTTCGTGAAAAACCTTTTTTCGTTACTATCATTATAATCCCAAAAGTGCAAAAAGGGAACCCCTAAAAATATGGTAATTTGTTGACAGACGCCCCCGAATGTGATAGAATATAGAAAAAGGAAGGAAAGGGGAGTGTGATATGCTACCGATCGTCAACGTCAAAACCATGCAACAAAGCGACCAAGCTACCATCGCGGCGGGAACTCCCTCGCGCGAGTTGATGCTGCGCGCCGCAAAAGGAATACTCGACAGCTACGCTTGGACGGGCAAAACCCTTATTGTCTGTGGCACAGGCAACAACGCAGGCGACGGTTACGCACTTGCTACCCTGATGCACAAAGCAAATCTTTCTTGCAACCTGCTCCTTCTGGTTGACCGTTTCTCCGAGGACGGACAATACTACTTTGATATTTGCAAGGAGAAGGGCATTTCGTACACTCTTTGGAGCGGCTCGTTTGATTTTTCTCCCTATTCGCAAATTGTCGATTGCATTTTCGGCATCGGTTTCCGTGGACCCCTAAACGAAGATGCCGCCACGCTGATTGAAGCCATTAACGCAAGCGGAAAAAACGTTATCAGTGCCGACATCAACAGCGGTCTTGTCGGTGATAACGGTCTTGGCACGCCTTGTATTCAATCCGACCTCACCGTCGCTATTCAAAGCTATAAACCGGGGCACTTTTTGGCACAAGCCAAGGATGTTATCCAAAACCAAACTTGCATTGATATCGGAATCAAGACGCCCAATGAAGATGTCTTCCTTTTGGAAGAAAGTGATGTTTCTAACCTTTTCAAGCCACGCAAGCATTACGCCCACAAGGGTAACTACGGCTACGTTGCCGTAATGGGAGGATGCGTTGAATACTCAGGTGCTGCCAAGCTTGCCAATATGAGCGCAGCGGCTCTGCGTGCGGGATGCGGCGTTGTCACCCTTGCCGTTCCCGAGTCTATTGCAAATTCCGTCTCTCCCTATCTTCTTGAAAGCACGCTTTTGTCAATCCCCTCGGATGAGAGCGGCAAAATGACCTTTGTCCCCGAAATTCTCGACAGCATTCTTTCCCGTTACGCATCGGTTGCTGTTGGAATGGGGTGGGGAAGCTCTGCCGATTACAAGGATATTCTGTCTCACCTTCTCAAAAATGCCCATCAGCCCCTTATCATTGATGCCGACGGACTGAACACGCTTTCCACTATGGATTTGGGCATGTTGAAAGCGGCAAAAGCACCGATCATCCTAACACCGCACCTCATGGAGTTCTCACGCCTTTCAAAAAAGTCGATTGCCGAGATCGAAGCCGATCCCATCGCACACGCAAAATCATTTGCCAAGGAATACGGCGTAATTTTGCTCCTCAAAGGCTGTTGCACCATTGTTACCGATGGTAAAACCGTTTACCTCTCGAATCGCGGAAGTGCAGGAATGGCGACCGCAGGCAGCGGTGACGTCCTTTCGGGCATTCTTGCAGGTCTTTGCGGATACCTGATGCCTGACGCATTTACCGTTGCCGCAGGAGCATATCTCGCAGGCATGGCAGGCGAGCTGGCAGAGCAAAAGGGAAGTGCAATTTCTATGGTCGCATCCGACACCGCACGCGAAATTCCCAATGCGATGCGCATTTTGAAAAATCCCCAAAAATATCTAAAAAAATAAGATAAAAATCAAAAAAACTATTGCAATTTTAAAAGAATTATGCTATAATATGAAAAGTGATTATAAACCCACATCAAAAATGGGATTGAAATGTTTTTTGGAGGTATAAAATTATGGAACTCGCTTTGGGTATCGTGCTCATCGTTTTGTCTGTAGCGCTTACGCTTATGGTTCTTTTCCAATCCGCAAAGGATAGCCGTCTTTCCGGTACTATCGCCGGTGGTGCTGAGACCTTCTTTGGCAAAACAAAGGGTACTTCTATCGATAAGCTGCTCTCTAAGCTGACTATCGTTGTTTCTGTTGTAGTTGTTCTCGTTTCCCTCGCATTGGTTATCGTTACCAACTAATTCAAGCAGAAAAACAAAAAAGCCGCGGTTGCGGCTTTTTTTGTTTGATACTTTGCCAAAAAACAGGTCTTGGCGTTTGCCAAGACCTGTTTATGTAATTATTTCTCCTCAAGCTCAACAGAAGCAGAAACGATAAACTTCTTTACCGATTCAATGATCTTTTCGCATTGGGGCTTGTTGTCATAGGATTCACCAATGAATGCGGGGGCAGAGCCGATGTTCTTGAGCACATAGCGGAAGTTGCCGAACTTGTCGCGGTCAACAAAGAAGTT
>JAZRKS010000002.1:0-2909 GCA_045646445.1 Eubacteriales bacterium
GGAAGACGACGGATAAATCCGTCTGCGTTTGCCAGTTTGGCTGCTGCAATGACTTCTTCATCGGAAGCATCCAGTTTTCCGTAACGGATATTATCCATGACCGTTCCAGTAAAGAGATGCGTATCCTGAAGAACGATACCGAGGGAACGACGCAGATCTGCTTTTTTAATTTTGTTGATATTGATGCCGTCATAACGGATCTTACCGTCGGCGATATCGTAGAAGCGGTTGATAAGGTTGGTAATGGTGGTTTTACCTGCACCCGTAGCGCCTACAAAGGCAACCTTTTGGCCGGGCTCGGCAAATACGCTGACATCGTGCAGAACAGGCTTGCCTTCTTCGTAGGCAAAGTCTACGTTTGCCATGCGCACGTCACCGCGCACCTGCGTGTAGGTAACGGTGCCGTCGCCGTGAGGATGCTTCCAAGCCCATACGCCGGTGTGGTGGTCAACCTCGCGAATGGTTCCGTCTTCAAGAATTTCGGCGTCAACGAGAGTTACGTAGCCGTCATCTACTTCGGGTTCGGAATCCATCAGGGTGAATACGCGCTCGGCACCTGCCATAGCCATAACAACCGAGTTGATTTGTTGCGAAACTTGGTTGATGTTACCCGTAAACTGCTTTGCCATGGAAAGGAAGGATACGATAATACCCGCATCGATGGCAACCAAACCGGTAAACAAGCTTTGAATGCCGGGGTTCGGAATGCCGCTGACAAGGAACAGGCAACCAACCATAGCAAGAACAACGTAAAGCACGTTACCGATGTTCATAATAATGGGGCCGAGCATGTTAGCACACGCGTTTGCGCGATAACCAACCTCGTAAAGTTCGTTGTTGATTTCGTCAAAATCCTTTTGGCTGGCGTCCTCGTGACAGAAGACCTTAACAACCTTTTGACCACTCATCATTTCCTGAACGAAGCCCTCGCCCTTACCCACTGCCTTTTGCAAGCCGATAAAGAAGCGAGCGGAGTTACCGCCAAAGAATTTGGTTACGGTAATCATCAGCACCACACCCAAAACAAGAATGAGGGTGAGATACAAGCTGTAATACAGCATAATGAAGAACACACTGATAACGATGACGCTTGCGCGGATGAGTGTGGGAATGGACTGCCCCACAAGCTGACGCAGCGTATCAATATCGTTGGTGTAACGGCTCATAATATCGCCGTGCTTGTTGGTATCAAAATACTTGATGGGCAAATTCTGCATTTTTGCAAAAAGTGCCTTACGCATCTTGCTCAAAAAGTTTTGCGTGATTACTGCCATCAACTGTGTTTCAAGCGTAATGGCAACGATAGAAACAACGTAGAAGCCAAGCAAAATCAACACCTTGGGAACGATATCATGCTTTGCAACATCCCAAGCAGAACCGTTTTCGACGGCGCTCATAATTGCGTTGGTAACCTCTTTGAGGAAGATGGAGGGAATTGCCGAGGTAACGGCACAGAAGATGATGCAAACGATGGAAACGGGCAGCAAAACGGGATAGAAGCCAAAGAGCATTTTGAGAAGGCGCTTGAGCATTCCCACGTTCAACTTACGCTTGGGGGGACGCATCATGGAGTGCGGATTTGCACCCTTGGGGGCCTCGGAGGGATTAAACTTCTTCATTTTGGTCACCTCCGTTCGTTTGTTGCTCGTATACCTCGCGATAAATTTCGCTGGTCTTGAGCAGTTCTTCATGCGTTCCGCGGTCGGCAATCTTACCGTTCTCCATTACCAAAATCAAGTCGGCATCCTGCACCGAGGAGATGCGTTGTGCAATGATAATTTTGGTTGTGGTGGGAATGTAGGACTTAAAGCCGTTGCGGATAAACGCATCGGTTTTTGTATCAACTGCGCTGGTAGAGTCGTCGAGAATGAGAATTTTGGGGCGCTTGAGGAGTGCACGCGCAATGCAAAGGCGTTGCTTTTGTCCGCCCGAGACGTTGGTACCGCCCTGCTCAATCATGCTATCGTAGCCATTGGGGAAGGAACGTACAAACTCGTCTGCTTGCGCCAAGCGACAAGCTTCTTCAATCTCGGCATCGGTCGCATCGGGATTACCCCAACGCAGATTCTCTTTAATTGTGCCTGCAAACAAAAGATTCTTTTGCAGAACCACAGCCACGCTGTTGCGCAAGCTTTCAATCGAATAGTCGCGCACGTCAACGCCGCCGACCTTAACCGAACCCTCGGTCGTGTCATACAAACGCGGAATGAGCTGAACGAGTGTGGATTTGCTCGAACCTGTTCCGCCAATAACACCAACGGTCATACCCGATTTGATATGCAGGTCGATATCCGAAAGCGCAAACTTTTGTGCCTGTGCGGAATATTTGAAGCTGACGTTTTCAAAGTCGATGGAACCATCCTTGACCTCGGTGATGGGATTTTCGGGTTCGCTCATGTCGGGCACCTCATCCAGTACCTCACACACACGCTTTGCCGCTTGCGCGGAAATAGTGAGCATAACGTAAATCATCGAAAGCATCATCAAAGACATCAAGATTGACATACCGTAGGTCAAAAGGGCCGAGATTTGACCAATCTTAACGCCGCCGATGCCATTGATTGCCATAAAGGAACCAAGCAGAAGAACGACCGCCATATTGAAATACATGCAGAAGTTCATCAAGGGTGTGTTGAGCGCTACGATACGCTCGGCACGGGTAAAGTCATCGCAAATGGAATCTGCCGCAGTGGCAAACTTTTCTTTTTCGTATTCCTCGCGCGAAAATCCCTTAACAACACGCATGCCGCGCACGTTTTCTTCGATGGATTCGTTCAGTCGGTCATACTTTTTGAACACGCGTTGGAATGCGGGCATTGCCTTGCGGCTGACCAAATACAAGCCGCCGCCAAGAATGGGAATGACCACCACAAAGGTTGCAGCAAGCCAACCGCCCATATATGCCGACA
>JAZRKS010000003.1:0-5811 GCA_045646445.1 Eubacteriales bacterium
ACCGCTTGGCCTCCGACTTGGACAAATTAACGCCGCCGGTATAGGCCGTTTTGCCATCGATCACGACGATCTTTCGGTGGTCGCGGTTGTTTTGCAGAGTGGTAAGCAGGGGGTGAAAGCGATTGAATATCTCGCATTTGATTCCGTACGAACGGAGTGTTTTTTGATATCCCACAGGGAGCGTGAGCAAGCAACCGAGGTCATCGTATATCACGCGCACGTCCACACCCTCTGCCACGCGGTCACGGAGCACGTTTAGGATAGAATTCCACATCACGCCTTCTTCAATAATGAAATATTCAATAAAGATAAACTTTTCGGCGCGGCGCATATCCGCAAGCATTGCGGCAAGCATCTCCTTACCGTCACCAAAATAGCGGCTTTCGGTGTGCTCGTATGCAGGAAAAGCCGCTGTGTTTCGCAAATACGAGAGCAAGCGCCCGTCCCGTCCGTTTATAAGCTCGGGCTCTTCGGGCATACAGAGAGCGCGGTATTCGGCGTGCTGGGCATCCTCAATTTTTTGCAAAATTTTACGAAAACCCGTCGATGCCGTTTGAAAATGAAAGGTCCAGTACATCACACCGCCAAAGAGCGGGAAGAGCAAAATGAGAAAGGTCCACAAAATTTTGAAGGCGTATTTATCGGGGCGGGTAATCAGGTGAAGGGCGGTCACAATGCTCAAAGCGGTCAAAATAAATCCCAACCAATGAAGCTCACGCCCACGCAAGACCAGAGCCAAAAGGAGCACCAGTTGCGCCAAGAGCATTAAAGTGATGAACATACGCCTGCCAAAAAACAGCCGCAATTTACTGCGATATTTGATTTTCTTCATACAGATACTCCTTTCATAGTATAGTTTATGAAAAAGGGACAGAATGGGGACTGACACCGTCAGTCCCCACAGTTGTGCAAATTGATTAAGTTTCCTCGCCGCCCGAGGGATTGTCAATGAATTTTTCCATATATTCCTCGGCAGTAATCAAAATGGTACGAGGCTTAGAGCCATCAGGGGGAGAAACGTATCCCTCGGCTTGCATGCGGTCAATCAGCTTTGCCGCTCGGCTGTAGCCAATTTCCAGCTTGCGTTGGAGTAGGGAGGTGGAAATACGCTTTTCTTCAATTGCAATGCGAACCGCATCTGCATATTTGTTATCCGATCCCTTGTCACCGTCCTCACCTGCGGAGGGAACAAAGTCACCGCCGCTGCGGCCCTTGTTACCGCATTGAGCGGCAAGCTCTTTGAGCTTGGAAATGAACTTTTCATCGTATTCGGCAGTGCCGTTGGTCGCACGAATGAATTCGCAAATGCGTTCAACCTCTTTATCGTCAACAAACGCGCCTTGCACACGGGTATCACGCATAGAGCCGATGGGCACAAAGAGCATGTCACCGCGACCTGTGAGCGATTCTGCACCGATGTGGTCAAGGATAACGCGAGAGTCAACCTGAGATTTAACGGCAAATGCAATACGGGAAGGAACGTTTGCCTTGATCAAACCGGTAACAACGTCAGCGGAAGGACGTTGGGTACCGATGATGAGGTGCATACCTGCGGCACGCGCCTTTTGTGCAATACGGCAAATCGCAGTTTCAACCTCGTCGCGTGCGGTCATCATCAAGTCGGCAAGCTCGTCGATAATAATGACAATGTAGGGCAATTGAGGCATATCGGGGTCATCCTTGGTTGCATTGTTGTAGCCCTTGATGTCACGCACACCTACCTGCTCAAAGAGCTCAAAGCGGTGTTCCATTTCTTCAACGGCGGCTTGCAATGCGCCTGCGGCATCCTTGGGTGTGGTTACAACGGGAGCCATCAGGTGGGGGATGTTCTTGTAAATGCTGAACTCAACCTTTTTGGGGTCGATCATAATCAAGCGCACGTCCTTGGGCGTTGCCTTGTAAAGCAAGCTCATAACAATGCAGTTGATGCATACCGACTTACCACTACCCGTGGTACCTGCAATCAGCAAGTGGGGCATTTTGGCAATGTCAAAGATGAGGGGCTCGCCTGCAATACCCGAACCGAGACAAGCGGTCAGTTTGCTTTGCGAGGAGGTAAACGCCTTGGATTCAATCAGCTCGCGCAAATAAATGGTACTGCGCGTTCTGTTGGGGATTTCAATACCGACGGAGTTGGTACCGGGGATAGGTGCCTCAATACGCACACCGCCCGAGGAACGCAATGCCAGAGCAATATCGTCGGCAAGGTTTGTAATGGTACGAACGCGTACGCCTGCCGCGGGAGTGACCTCGTAACGGGTAACGGTAGGACCGCAGGAATATCTGGGAGCGTCCTCAATGTTTACGTGGAAGCTGCGCAGGGTTTGTGCCAAAGCCATACTGCTTTGCTCAAGCTCTGCACGGTTCTCCGCGGTAATCGGCTCACCGGGTTGCAGGTAAGAAACGGGAGGGAATACGTACTTTTTGGGCTTTGCCACCTTGGGAGCGGCTGCTTTTTGAGCGATTGTTGCGGTCTTGGCAGCTCCTGCGACAGGCTTCTTGTCAGCAGGGGTGGCAGGTTGTGCGGGCTTCTTGACAGGTGCACCTGCTTTGGGCAGGGGGCTTTGCTGTTGCGCTTCAAGACGTTCAAATTCTTCGCTGGTAAGGCCAAAGTCCTTGGGTTGTTCAATGCCGCGAGAAGGTTGCTTAATAGCCGAAATCGAAGGAGCGGCTGCAGCATTTGCACTTGCAGGTTTTTGCACTACCTTGGGGGCAGGCTTTGCCGCGGCTGTGGGAGCTGCACCTGCAGGTCTTGTAGCTTGTGCGGTGGGTCTTTGTGCCGCAGTGGGAGCGACAGGTCTTGTGTTCTGTGCGGTTGCAGGTCTTTGCACGGGGGCTGCTCCTGCGGGGCGTTGTGCAGGCTGTGCCGTTCTCTCTTGTGCAGAGGAGAGCGGAACCTCGGGGGGCACGGGTGCGTGACGCTTTGTCAAGCGTGCATCGCTATCGTCAAGATCGATAAAGATATTTTTGAGATCAAAGTCGCGATCCGACTTGGGAACACGGCGTACCTGACGGCTTTCCGACGTTTTGGGGAAGATGGGTTCTACTGCCGCATCACGGTTGAGAGCTGCATCTGCCTTTGCTACGGGCTTTTCTGCCACAACGGGAGCGGTGGGAGCCGTAACGGGTGCTGCAACGGGGGCAGGTGCAGGTGTGGGCATCGAGGGATATACACTCGGTGCAGGCTCCTGACCCATAGCCGACATTCTTTCGCTGATCTTATCGGGAACAAAGAGCTTGTCCTCCTCGGTGGGGTCAAGCTTGGGCATCGGCATGGGAGCCATCTTGTCCTCGGGCGACTTTTTAGTGGCAGGTTGTACCACGCGAACGGCACCGAGCGGTGCTTCTGCGGCAAAATCGGCAGACTCATCAACCGTCAATTGGCGCGAGGTCGTTCGACGAATCTTTTCGTCCATCTTTGCACGAACTTCTGCCTCCTCTGCGCTTTGCTCCGAATAAGAAGGGGAACGCTTTGTGTGCGTGTGGCGATTGTTGCGAATGCGGTTCCACAAATGCTGGGGCGTCATGCCCAACAAATAGAACAGCGATACCGCCAAAAGGAAGAACCCGATAATCAGTCCTCCAACAAAGTTGCCAAGACTGTACAACAGATAGCCAAAAGAGCCGCCAACAACGCCGCCACCGGTCATTTCGGCACCGCATCTCATCAGGGCATCCGAAATCAGCTTGCGTTGCTCGGGGGTGAGGGGAATGAGGCAAAAGATGTGAACCACTGCCGAAAGGGAAATGACGAACACAATCGATGCAATGATTTTGGAGGTTGCAACCTTGTTGTCAATGTACTGTTTCCAATAAACACCGAGCACTACCAAGAGGGCAGGGAGCGTGAATACGGCAGGGCCAAAGAAACCAAACAAACCGTAGCAAATGTGATAGCCGATCACGCCCATCCAGTGCTGGGTAGGATCTACTTGCAGGCGGTTTTGCCAGTTGCAAAAGATGTTGAGCAACAGAGAAATACCGATAAAGAGTGCCAAGCCGTAAAAGACGTAGGGCAAAACCTTATGACCGGGGCGAGAGGAGCGAGGGAGCTCCGTGTTCGCTTTTGCATTTTTCTCTTCCTTTTTGCCCTTGGGGGCAGGGGCAGAGCTTTTTTGCTTGGGCATTTCATTTTTTGCTTTTTTGGTTGCAGTATTCGAGTTCTTTTTCTTGGGAGCTTGCGAGGGCGCAGGCTTTTTGGGCGCGGGCTCTTTTACGGGCACCGCTCTTTGAGGCTCGGAAGTAGAGGTGCTTCTCCAATCACTTTCGGGATATTCCACCACAGGCTCGGGGCGAGTGGGGGCAGGAGCAGGCGTCTCAATTTGGTCGGCATCCTTCATTACGTTAAAGGGCTGATCATAGGCAGAGACCTTCTTTTTTGCGGGCGCGGGGGTTGCAGGCTTCATTTCGCCGTTTGGCGTTTGGTCGGTCATAGTTTCCGTGTCCTTTCTGCAAATATCAAAATCAGTCAACTCTTTAATAGAGTTAAATATAATATACCAAATTATAGTATACCATCTTTTTTTGCCGATTGCAAGACCCTACAACAAGTTTTTGCCAACTTTTTTGCAAAAAACAGGACGTATATGCATTTTTTGCATATACGTCCCAAAAAAATTATTCTTTATCAGCAACAGAGGGATAAAAGGCATCCGACATAGAGTTGAGCTTTTTCACATTCACAGGAGCCATTAGTTTGGCAACCTGCGGAATTTTGAACAACAGTACCGCAATTGCTACACAAATGGCGGTGTCGGGCAGCATATAAACACCGTTGTAGCAAATGGAGTAGAGAACAGGGCGACTTACCCAAGAGGTGCCAAATGCAACGAACTCCTCAAAGTTTGCCCACAGAATAATGCCTGCCAAAAAGTGAACGACAAAGCGCAAGAAGCAAGCGAGTGTAATACCACCGATTTTGCCCCAAGTGCCCTGCTTGCGGAAGATTCCGGCAAGACCGAGAACACTAAAAGCAATGATGTAGTCCATCAAAAGGGAAGCGATGAGCATTCCGGGAGTGAGTCCCCAAGAGAAGACGCCGCCCTGCAGAATTTGCGACCACGAGTAGCAAAAAGCTGCACCAAGTCCCCATTTGATGCCAAAGCGAATGGAGATGAGGCAGATGGGGAGCATCGATGCCAGAGTGATCGCCCCATCAAAGGGGAGCTGGAAGAACTTGACGTAGCTGAGTACGATAGCCAACGCCAACAGAATTGCGCTCTCACACAGAGCGCGAATGGGTTTTACTTGTTTCATAATGGTTTTCCTCCTTAAAATAAAAATTGACCGCACGAAATCTTCCGTGTGGTCAATATTTGTCGGGGAAAAGAACCCTTGACAAAATGTATATCTCCCTACGCCGGCATTATCCGTATCAGGTTTAAGGGTTCGGCTCACGCCATCTCAGCCGCCATTGGCAGCACCCCCGATTTTATGCGGTTGTTATGAAACAAGTAAAGTGTAGCACAAGTTTGAGGATTTGTCAAGAACTTTGAACAAAAAAGTTTTGTTTATTTCTGTATGTCATTCTGAGCGAAGGGCGGCACGAGCGCCGACCGAAGTCGAACTTTCACCGAGTGAAGAACGAGGTGAAAGCGCAAGGCGTAGCCGTAGCGGGATATGGCTTAAAATCTTGGTGGCTTTTTACACAATGTTACATTTACTGTGGTAAGCCACCTAAACGCCAAGCCATATCCCTTCGTCGCTTCGCCCCTCGGTTTTTCCTCGCTCTTCGCTCGAAAAAACTTCGACTGCGAAAACCGCTCCGCGATTTTCTCCGCTCAGAATGACAGGCTGACGGATGAAGTCGGA
>JAZRKS010000004.1:0-9940 GCA_045646445.1 Eubacteriales bacterium
TCTACCTGTTGCAGAGAAGATAGTCACACTCGTGTTCCCTGCTACCGCCAAACCCTTACGATAAAGTGTGAAACTTTGCTCTTCGTCGGTTGGATAGGAAACGGACGTATGCGAAAAAATATCGACGCGTTCGGCAGAAGCGTTCAAATCTTGAAAGAAATGATAGAAATTTTGGTAAGTAATGAGATTGGTGTTGGTAAGGAACGAAAGCACCACGAATGCAAAGAGTGAAAGGTAAAGGATGACCTGCAAAATTCCCAAGCCTGCCGAGATATTTTCGTAGTATTCATTTCTCGCTTTGCCAACCGAAACGGCAGGAACAACTGTGCTTTTTGCCGCTTTGGGTGCTCTTTTGGGTGTATTCAAGGTCTATCCTCCTTTCCGTTAATACAAAACGCGGTTGAGATACAGTCCGCAGGCAGGCACGGTCATGCCGGCACGGCTACGGTCACGGGATGCTGTCATTTCGGGGATCTCTTCGGGGTCGATCTTGCCAAGCCCTACGTCAATGAGTGTGCCCGTCAGAATGCGAACCATGTTGTAAAGGAAGCCATCGGCACTGACGCGGAAGATGATGAGGTCACCTTCGCGCTCAACCGAGGCGGCGGTAACCGTGCGCACGGTGGTTGCAACCACAGAGCCCTGCGCCATGTAGGCGGCAAAATCATGCTTGCCGACAAGGTGCGCGGCAGCGCGATTCATTTTTTGTAGCGCGGCATCGTCTAAAACGCGCGGCAGGTGATATGCTCTGCCCTCCCAGAAGGGATCGCGCACAGGAGCATTATAGATGCGGTAGATATATTCCTTTTCAACTACGTCGTAACGCGGATGAAAATCGGATGCTACCCACTTGGCATCAAAAACGCTGATGTCCGGCGGCAGATGTGCCGAAAAAGCAAGCGACACGCGCTCGGGCGGCAAAGAGGTGATGAGGTCGTCACACCCCTTTTGCGCAACGGTTGCGCAAAACTCGTTTGCATGCACACCGCTATCGGTGCGACTGCAACCGACAATGTCACAATCGCCACCAAAAAGCGTGCGTGCGGCTTTATTCAATTCCCCTTGAATGCTGGGTGCGTTGGGCTGCACCTGATAGCCGCAATAATTGGTGCCGAGATATCGGACTTTGATAAAAAGCTTCATATCAGTTCATAACGTATCCTAATTGAATTTGGTTGAGCAGTGCAAGTCCCACACAAAGCGCAACACCGACGAGCATATAGAGAACGTCGGATGCATGCCACTTCATTACGTTGAGGCGAGTTCTTCCCTCTCCGCCGTGGTAGCAACGGCACTCCATTGCATCGGCAAGCTGCGTTGCGCGATTGATTGCCGAAGAGAAAAGCGGAATAAGAATGGGAATGAGCGCCTTGACACGCTTGACGAGAGAACCGTTTGTAAAATCGGCACCGCGTGCCTTTTGTGCATTCATGATCTTTTCGGTTTCCTCGGTCAAGGTGGGAATAAAACGCAAGGTAATAGACATCATCATGGCGAATACGTGCACCGGAACGTGGAAGACCTTAAGAGGCGACAAAAGTGACTCCAGTGCATCGGTCAGATCCATAGGTGTTGTGGTGTAGGTCAAAAAGATGCTGGTTGCCGTAATGAGCACAAAGATGCGCAGGAACATAAACAGTGCGCGCCAAAGTCCCTCAGCGTAAATGCGAATTCCCCACACTTCAAGCAACAGGTTTTCACCTGTACCAAAGAAGATATTGATGATTGCGGTAAAAGCGATGATGAAAAGCAAGGGCTTGATAGAGCGTATCATCGTTTTGAGCGGAATTTTGCTGATGAACACGAGCGAGATGCCAATGCACAAAAGTGCCGCAAAGGAAATCGCACTCTTGCACAAAAACGTGCCTACGATAAACGTGACGGCAATGAGTATCTTAAAGCGGGGATCCATTTTGTGAATGATAGAGTCGGCAGGATAATACTGACCAAAGGAAATGCTTTTCATTGACCCTCACCCCCTCTCAAAAAGAGCTTCTTGAGAGCTGCGGTTGCCTCGGCAACGGTATAAACGTTTTTGGGTGCGTTGATGCCGCGTTCACGCAAAAGGCGCATCAGGTGTGTGATTTGCGGCACGTCAAGACCTGTTTCGGCAAGCTCCTCAACGTGTGCAAAAACCTCCTCACGTGTGCCCTGACGAAGGATCTTTGCGCCCGCAAGAACAATGACGTCATCGGAATAACGCGCCATATCCTCCATACTGTGGCTGACGATGAGAACGGTAGAGCCCGTTTTTCTTTGATACGCACGAATTCCCTCAAAGATATAGGTGCGACCGAGGGGATCAAGTCCTGCGGCAGGCTCATCGAGCACCAGCACCTCGGGGCGCATGGCAATAACACCTGCCAAGGCTACGCGGCGCTTTTGACCGCCCGAAAGATCAAAGGGCGACTTATCCAAAAGTTCCTTGCCGATGTCACAAAACGCGGCGGCTTCGAGCACACGTGCGCGGATTTCCTCCTCGTCAAGTCCCATATTGCGAGGACCGAAGGCGATATCGGCATAAACGGTCTCTTCAAACAGCTGATATTCGGGATATTGCATAACGAGACCGACGCGGAAACAGAGCTTGGACTTTCTTTCGCGAATTTCGGCTTGCATTGCTTTTTTGCGTTTGCGGGGAGAGAGTGCGGCGTACTCTGCCCTCTCGCTCCACGCATCGTACACGTCATCGACGGTACTGTTGATATCGTATCCGTCCAAAAGCACTTTGCCCGACTTGGGCTTGATAAGCCCGTTGAGCATTTGCATCATGGTGGATTTTCCTGAGCCCGTGTGACCGATGATGCCCGTGATGCACCCCTTGCGGATGCCTACAGAGACATCATCGAGCGCGACCTGCTCATAAGGCGTGCCTGCGCTGTAAACGAAGCTCACGTGATCGAGATATATTTTGTCCATTGTTTTCCTCTTTGTTATTTTGCGAGTTTGGCAAGTGCCCTTTGCAAAAGGTTGGCACATGCTTCGGGCGACGATAAAGCTTCACCGTCGATTGGAATACCTGCATTGCGCAGGGCGTGAATCAGCTCGGCACATTGCGGAACCTCAAGCCCTACCCCGTGCAAAACGTCACGTTTTGCAAAAATCTCGTCGGGGGTGCCGTCCATGAGGAGCTTGCCATCGTTGATAACGATGATGCGGTCTGCCTCTGCCGCCTCGTTCATATAGTGCGTAATGTTAAGCACCGTCATACCGTGCTCACGGTTGAGCTTGCGAATGGTATCGAGGACCTCGCGGCGTCCGCCAGGGTCAAGCATTGCGGTAGATTCATCAAAAACAACACATTCCGGCATCATGGCAAGAATGCCTGCAATTGCTACTCTTTGCTTTTGTCCACCCGACAGGCGGTGCGGCTCGTGCTTGGCATAAGCGGTCATACCAACGGTTTCAAGCGCGTAATCCACACGGCGGCGGAGCTCCTCGCGCTCAACACCGAGGTTTTCAGGGCCAAAGGCGACGTCTTGCTCCACAATGGTAGCTACCAGCTGATTGTCGGGATTTTGGAATACCATTCCAACGTTTTTACGCAAATTGAGAATGTCTTCGTCGCTCAAATCCTTGCGAGAAAGATCGGTGCCCGCTACCGTCAATTCCCCTGACGTGGGCTCGAGTATATAGTTGAGAAGCTTTGCAAAGGTGGATTTGCCCGAGCCGTTGTGACCGAGCACCGCCACGTATTCACCGCGGTGAATGTCTACCGAAAAGCTTTGCAGAGCGGGATTTTCCTCTCTGCCCTCCTCATCGGTGTAAGAAAAGCAAAGATCCCGTGCGTGAATAAAAATTTCAGACAAAATCGTTTTATCCTTTCAAGGGTTGATTTTAGGTTTTGAGATACCAGCGCGAGCTTGCGCCACAGGGCAAAAATGCGCCCGTTTGAGTAACCTTAAGGCCAAGCTCACCCGATTCGATAACACCGCCGTAGCGTGCGCGAACCTTAAGCTCCAAAAGATAACTCATTGTCAAGGGAGAAAGTCCCGTGGTGTAGGAGTTGACAAGGAAGAAGAGCGGCTCGTCGGAGAGTAGCTGTGCGGTGAGTGTGATGAGCTCGTTGATGCTTTCTTCAAGCTTCCAAACCTCTCCGCCGGGTCCTCTGCCGTAAGAGGGCGGATCCATAATAATGCCATCGTAGTGATTGCCGCGACGAATCTCGCGTTCAACAAACTTTTTGCAATCGTCAACAATATAGCGAATGGGAGCATCGGCAAGGCCGGAAAGCGCTGCATTCTCCTTTGCCTGCGCCACAATGCCCTTTGAAGCATCAACGTGCACAACAGATGCACCTGCCTTTGCGGCGGCAACGGTTGCGCCACCCGTATAAGCAAAGAGATTGAGCACCTTGATAGGACGGTTTGCCTCGCGGATCAGCCCCGAGAACCAATCCCAGTTGGCTGCCTGCTCGGGAAAAAGTCCCGTGTGCTTAAAGCCCATGGGGCGCAAAACAAAGCCGAGATCACCGTATTGGATCTTCCAAGATTCGGGCAAATTGTTCTTTACCCAAGCACCGCCACCCGAATGAGAGCGACGGTAGATGCCGTCTGCCTTCTTCCAAGCGGGATGCTTTGCAACGCCCTTCCAAATAATTTGCGGATCGGGACGAATGAGGATCAGGTCACCCCAACGCTCAAGTCTTTCGCCATCCGACGTATCGAGTAATTCATAGTCTTTCCAATTTTCAGAAAACCACATATCCTTTATCCTTTTCGTGATCATTTGTTATAGTACTGTGCCAATCGCGATGCGCCACTGTGGGCGTGGCAAATGGCAATGGCAAGTGCATCGGCGGTGTCGTCGGGGCGCGGCGGCTTTGGGAGGCCCAAAAGCATTGTAACCATAGAAATGACCTGCCTCTTTTCTGCTTTGCCATAACCTACGACCGCCTGCTTGACCTGCGGCGGTGTATATTCAAAAATGGGAACGCAGGCATTTTCTGCCGCGAGCAGAATGACACCTCTTGCCTCGGCTACGCGAATACCCGTTGTGATGTTGTTGGTAAAGAAAAGCTCCTCTACTGCCATTGCATCCGGCTTATACTTTTCGATCAGCTCGTTCATCCCCTCAAAAATGAGGCGCAAACGTTCCTCGGTGCGCGTACCCTTGGGGGTATTGATAGAACCGTAGGCAATGGTGCGAAATTTTGCGTTCTGATATTCGATAACTCCCCACCCCACAATTGCAAGTCCGGGGTCAATGCCCAAAATAATCAAAATGAGTCTCCCATCTTAAATACATAAATATCCAAGATAATTATATCACCTTTCTTTGCAAAAGTCAAACAATTTGTGCGTATTTTTTAGAAAAAAAGCGATAAAATTTGTAAAAATTCGGTTTACAGAACGCTTTTTTTATGTTATAATAAGATAATACTGTATTTTTATATCAAGGAGAACTGTATGACCATTCTTCCCCTGCATCCCGAGGATCGCATTCAAATGAAAAAACCGCACCCCTGCGGCGGCAAGATCTTTCGTATTTTGCGCGTTGGCAGTCAGGTTCGCGTGGTGTGCGAAAGCTGCGGACGCGATATGACGCTCGACCGTGTAAAGCTTGAAAAAGCGGTCAAACAAATTTTAACCTCTACAACCGACATTCCCGATAAAGGAGACAATTGAAATGACAAATGAGAAGAAACAAAGCAAAAAGATAACCGCCGCCGGCATTGCCAAAAAAGCATGGGCGCGCCTGACTTACCGCCCGTTTTGGGCAGAATACGGCTATATGTTTTTCTGCATGCTCATTCCCGCGGCACTCATCTATTTGATCTATCTCTCCCGCGGTCACCATCCCTTTGGGGACGGAAGTGTGCTGACGCTTGACCTCAACGGTCAATACGTTTGGTTTTTTGAGGCACTGCGCAACTTTGTGCGCGGCGATGCCGATCTGCTTTACTCCTTTGCGCGCCAGCTCGGCGGTGAGTTTATGGGCATTTACGCCTACTACCTTGCAAGGCCGATCTCCTTCCTCGTAGCTCTCTTCCGTAAGGATAGAATGCTTGAGGCACTGACCGCGCTCTTTATGCTCAAGGGTGCCCTTTGTGGATTGACCTTTGGCATTTATATGCATAAGACCGCAAAAAAGCCGAACAAGCTGGCAATCGTTATCTTTTCGGCATCTTACGCGCTTTGCTCTTATGCCATCGTTCAGCAGCACAACACCATGTGGATCGATGCCGTTATGTGGCTGCCCTTGATCACGCTCGGCATTGAAAGCATTATCAAGCACGGCAAATTTAAGCTTTATGTAGTTTCCCTTGCAATTGCCGTTTTCAGCAACTACTACATTGGCTATATGATCTGCATCTACTGTGCGATCTATTTCTTTATTTACTACTTTGCAAACGACGAAGCCTTTCGCAACAATCCCATGCGTGAAAAGCTGCACTTTTTGCGCTCTCTCGGCCGCATTGTAGGATACTCTTTGTTGGCGTTGGGCATTGCGGCAATCATCATTTTTGGCGCTTACTATTCGCTCAACTTTGGTAAGAGTACCTTCTCCGATCCCTTTGCAAGCTCGTCTTGGAAATCCTTTGGCATCAAATTCGACCTTTTGGACTTCCTTTATAAGCTGCTGCCCGGCTCCTACGATACGGTTCGCCCCGAGGGACTTCCCTTTGTTTATTGCGGACTCTTGACTCTCCTTCTCATCCCCTCGTATTTCCTCTCCAAGAAATACTCGATGAGAGAAAAAATCTTTGCGGGACTCCTGCTCTTCATTCTTTTTGCAAGCTTTTCGCTCAACATTGTTGACCTTGCTTGGCACGGCTTCCAAAAGCCCAACTGGCTCAACTACCGTTACAGCTTTATGTTCTCCTTCTATTTGTGCGTGCTTGCTTGCCGCGCAATGGCGGACTTTGACAATATTTCCCCACGCGTAACCATGGCAACAGGCGGCTTGATTGCCCTGTTTTGTGCGGTTATGCAAAAGCAAGACGACGGCAAATATATCAACCCCGATGACCTTGGATGCATTTATTTCTCCATTCTCATGGTATTTGCTTACCTTGCCGTGCTTGCCATTATGCGCAATCGCAGTCAACGTCAGGTTGCAAGCTTTGCGCTTGCCTGCATTGTTGTTCTCGAGTTATTTGTCAGCGGCCTTTTGGGAATCAACGGACTCTTTGACGACGTTGGCGGCTCGACCTACAGCACTTATAACAACTTTTTGACCCAAGTGCGCCCCATTGTTGAAAAGGTACAGGATGAGGACGACTCCTTCTACCGTATGGAAAAGACCTTTTATCGCTCCAACAACGATAATATGGCGCTGAATATCCGCGGCCTTTCGGGCTCTACCTCAACGCTCAACAAGGAAACCATTCGCTTTTTGAATTCCTTGGGCTACTCCTCAAAGGCACACTGGACAAAGTATATTGGCAGCACTCCCGTTACCGATTCGCTTTTGGGTATTAAGTATCTCATTTCGGATAAAGACATATACGCCAACTACTATGACGTGTTTGCAACCGATGCAGCCCAAAAATACACCACCTATCTCAACCCCTATGCCCTCTCGCTTGGTTACGGCGTTTCGGACGAGCTTTTGAACTTTGAGTTGGGCTTTGTGCAAGATATGGAAGAGAACGATGCCGATAGCACCGAAAAGAAGGAAGGCGAAGGCATTAAAAATGCCATCAATTCCCTGAAGGGTGTGATCAATAAGTGGATGGATATTGAGGAAAGCAATGCTTCCGTTTACGTTGACAATTACGAAAATCCCTTTGACCGCATCAACGCCATTCTCGGTGCAATGCTCGGTGAGGAGAATCCTGTTGCCATCTTTATTCCCATCTCCTCCACCATTACCAAAAACAACGTAACCGTTCAAACCTATGCACAAAACGAGACCGGCTATAAGCCTACGAGCACCGATGCAAAGAACCCCGGCATTACCATGACGGCAGATCCCCTGCCCCAGTCGGCTGAGATCTTCTTCTACGCCCCCACCGATTACCCCAGAGAGGTCAATCTTGAGCTCTCTACAAACGGTGTCAAATACAACAAAATTGGAACCTTTAACGGCAACGATACCGCATGCATTATTTCCCTTGGCATGCAAGAAAAGGATACCAAGCTCTCCTTGAAGCTGACCCTGACGGGCAAGGATTACTATATCAAGGGCGGCGCCGACTGCTTCTGGTATATCGACATGACAGCTTTTGAGGACGTTATGGCACGCCTCGGTCAAAATCAATTCCAAATTGAGGAATACACCGAGCACTCCTTCACGGGCACCTATACCGCATCCCGTGCAAACGATCTCGTGCTCACCACACTTGCATATGACAACGGTTGGCAGGTTTGGGTAGACGGCGAGCGTGTGGAAACCGAAAAGGCTCTTGGCGCTCTCATCTCCTTCCACGTTGACGGTGAAGTGGGTCAAACGCACGATATTCGCATTGTTTACGCTCCCAGAACCTTTACCGTTGGATTGATCGTTTCGATCGTTGCTATTTTGATTTTTGTTGCACTGATCATTCTTGACCGTCGCTTTGGTCTTGGCTGCAAACGCCGTGATGACGTTGATTACAACGACGGCTTGGGTGATGTGGCAGAACCGGAGATTGCAGATGCCATTGACGAGGAACCCGTTGAGGATAGTCCCATAGTAATTGAGATCAAAAAAATCCTTGCTAAGCTGAAGGTGATCTTTATTCCCCCTAAACGCGAGAAATACGTGCATCATCACTCCAAAAAGAAAAAGAGATAATCCCCTACCCAAAACGAGCGAAAGGAACGCATTTTATGTTCTACTATTTGAGCGGAAAGCTCGCACTCCTCAAAAACGACCTCGCCGTGATTGACGTTGACGGCGTGGGATATAAATTGACCATTAGCGGCACGACCTACGAGGCAATGCCCGCAAACCGTTCTGTCAAAGAGCCGCCAATCATCAAGCTCTTTACCTACCTTGCCGTGCGTGAGGACGGTATCGAGCTCTTTGGCTTTGCAACCGAGACCGAGCTTGCAACCTTTAAATTGCTCATTACCGTTTCGGGCGTAGGCCCAAAGGCGGCTATGGCGATCCTCTCTCACCTCACCCCCGAAAAGTTTGCGCTTGCGGTTTGCACCGACGATAAAAAGACCATTTCCAAAGCCAACGGCATTGGACCCAAAACAGCGGCCCGCGTGATTTTGGAGCTGAAGGACAAGCTGATGAAGGAAGCGGGTGGCAGCGAAGCGTTTGCCGCCGTTGCATCCCCCATCCCCGGTGCGGTTGCCGCAAAGGGCGGCAAGCTTGCCGAAGCCACCGATGCTTTGATGGTGCTGGGTTACTCCCGTGCCGAGGCAATGGCTGCCATGAAGGATATGGACATTGCCAACATGGAGCTTGAAGAGATCATTCGTCTCTCGCTCAAACGCCTGATGTGACATCAGTAACAGAAAGGACTTGACATGGATACCAACGAATTCGATTTTGAAAACCGAATTATGAATACTGCCTACTCGGCAGCCGACTCTGACATGGAGTATTCCCTGCGCCCCAAAACGCTTGACGAATACGTAGGTCAGGAAAAGGTCAAGGAAAACCTCAAGGTTTATATCGAGGCGGCCAAAAAGCGCGGTGATCCGCTCGATCACGTGCTCCTGTACGGCCCTCCCGGTCTTGGTAAAACAACGCTTTCCAACATTATTGCAGCCGAAATGGGTGTAAACATTCGTGTCACATCCGGCCCTGCGATTGAAAAAGCAGGAGACCTTGCCGCAATTTTGACCAACCTCAACGAGGGTGACGTGCCCTTTATTGACGAGATCCACCGCCTCTCGCGCACGGTTGAGGAAATCCTCTACCCTGCAATGGAAGACTACGCGCTTGATATCATCATTGGTAAGGGCCCTTCGGCACGCAGTATTCGTATCGATTTGCCTCGTTTTACGCTCATTGGTGCTACTACGCGCGCAGGACAAAGTCGGAGGCCAACGGTCTT
>JAZRKS010000005.1:0-10192 GCA_045646445.1 Eubacteriales bacterium
AGGTCACGCCAAGCGTTTTGCCCGCAAAGGTGGCAAGATAACGGTCATAGTAGCCCTTGCCGTAGCCGATGCGGTTGCCCTCAAGATCATAAGAGAGCGCCGGAACGATGCAAAGTGCTCGTTCGTCGGGAATGCAGAGCGGTGCATCCTCGGGCGGCTCGGGAATGCCGTAAGCACCGGGGGAGAGCTTTTGCCCCTCGGGCAGAATGTAAAATTGCATCTCGTTTGCCGCCTTGTCGCAACGCGGAAACGCCACGGGAATGCCGCGCTTGCGTGCCATGCTTGCCAAAGGGAGCAGATTGATCTCGTTTTCGAGCGGTGCGTAAACAAGCAGCATCGATGCATTTTGAAAGAGAGGAGAGTGAATGATCCCCTCGACAATATCGCGGTCCATCTCTCTTCTTTGCTCGCGCGAAAATTCGGCGCGTTTTTGCAAAAGAGTGCCACGTAGTGTAATTTTATCTATCATCAGTCGGCAAGAATAGCAGATTGCAAAGCGGTTGCGGCATCATCACCCTTGAGAACACGAACAAGTGCCAAGCCGAATTCCACGGCAGCACCCATACCAACTGCGGTGATGATTTTTCCATCGGTAACGACCTTTACGCCCGTGTGTTGCAGGATAGCACCCGAAAGGTATTCTTCAAAACCGGGGAAGCAAACAGCTTTTTTTCCTTCAAGGTATCCGCGCTTGCCAAGCACCATGGGGGCGGCGCAAATGGCGGCAATATAAGCACCTGTGTTCGATGCGGAACGCAATGCCGCATCCACGGTGCGCGACTCGTCAAGGTGACGCGTGCCGGGCATGCCACCGGGTAGAATGATCATTTCGGGCTTGGAGTCGCGGAACATCGTGTCGGGAATATCAACACCAACGGCAATGCCGTGCGCGCCCACAACCGTATCACCGCCGCCAACGCCAACGGTGGTAACGGCGCAGCCTGCGCGGCGCAAAAGGTCAAGGGGAGCGAGCGCCTCTACCTCTTCAAATCCGTTTGCCAAAAACATATAAATCATATCGCTATCTCCTTTACTGAATTCCTGCGGTCAGCTTAATGAGCAGCTTGATGCTATCGGGCTGAACCTTTGCTTCGTGTGCCGCGCGGTTGCGGTGGATCTCACCGCACCTGGTGCAACGGTGAATAATGACGTACCCACGGCGTGCATCGGGCTCGGTGCGAATGGGCTCCATTTGTCCGCCGCAGGTATTGGCGCGGTCACCGGGGTTGACGTCTACGTGCAGCGACCAAAGACAAAAAGGGCAGTGGTTGCGCGAGGTAAAGCCCAAGGGCTCTACTTCCTTTCCACAGTGCGCGCAAATAAAACCGCTATCGTTTTTGCTAAAGCGTTTTTGTTCCATGGTCAATGCCTCCAAAACATAATTATCTATTCTAATAATAACATAAAAATATAAAAAAGTCAATCGGCTATGCACAAAAGCCGCAATTTTTTATACATAAAAAATTGGCAAAACTTGCGCAAATCCTCTTGACAAACGCCAAAATATGGATTATAATAGAATTAGAACTATTCTTATTCGTAAAGGAGAGCAAAAATGACAAGACAAAGAGAGCTCATCATCAATATTTTAAAGCAATCCGACCGCCACTTGACGGCTGACGAAATCTTCTTCTTGGCAAAGCTGAAAATGCCGTCTATCGCTATGGCGACCATTTATAATAACCTGAACGCAATGAACGAGGCAGGACTTGTCAAGCGTCTGCACATCGACGGTGTTGCCGACTGCTTTGATAAGATTATGGAGCCGCACGATCACCTGCTCTGCGACAAATGCGGTAAGATCACCGATATCAAAATCCAATCCTTGACCGATACGCTCGAGAGTGAGATTGGAACAGAGATCGAGGACTATGAGCTGACCGTGCATTACACTTGCCCCGAGTGCAAGAACGGTTCTCGCCGTCGCTGAAAAAAGCAAATACGATTTACATATGTAAAAGACGGAAGACCAAAAGGTCTTCCGTCTTTTTTTATGCATTATGCCTCTATCAATTTTGCATTCTTAAATGCTTCAGTAATGGTTTCTTTATCAAGTGTGGTAGAGAGGTAATGGCGGTCGTTAACTGCGAGTACAGTGTTGCCGTCAACCTCTTCCAAGGTCAGCTTTTCGCCGCCGAGTTCATCCTCGTAGGTGAGGTCGGAAACGGAGAGCGGCAGGGAGAGCTTGCCCTCGCCCTTGGTGTGCCACAGAACAACAAAGTTCTTGTTACGGCGTGTAAAGATATAGGCACTCATCGGTGCGCCCTCACCGCCTGCATCCTTGATGCAATCATAGGGGACAAGCTCGTATTCGCCTTCTTCATTGATGAGGAGAATATGCTCTTGCTCGGTGTTGCGCAGAGCCATTTTTTGCTCGGGGGTGATGAACTGATGAATACGTGCTTCCTCCCAGCGGCGCAAAACCTCAAAATTATCCTTGTTGCGGGGGTGTCCTGCAATGATCTTTGTATCCGACAAACGAATGGTTGCGGGGCAATCCCAAGAGAATGCCAATGCGTTTGCGTATTCGTACATATCGGGCATCATTTCATTGTAGTAGAGCCACCAGCCAAAGTTGAGGCGAGTGAAGTCCTGTGCCATACGGGGTGCTTCTTCAAAGGGATACTCAACGATCTTTTCCTTAAAGATGGGCGCGGGGAATACGTCAAAGGCGTTACCGCCGCTGATGTAGTGCCAACCAAAGTGGGTCTTTGCGGCACCTTCGCAGAAGAGCGGGGGATTGTTCAACTTTTTCAGCACACGATACTGTGCATTGGAAACGTGGAAATCGTAGGGGGGATTTACACCCTCGGAGCCATCAAAGTAGAGGAACTCAAAGCCTGCGTTGTAGCACTCGGCAAGCTTATCGGCGATCTCGTCCTGAATGTCGGAGTTTTGGTCAAGGTAGAAGCTTGCGGCGGTAAATTCGCAAAAGTCCATAACACCGCCAATTTGACCGAGCTCGTGGGGCACAATGTTGGTCTTAAACGCTCCGCGCTCAACGCCCTTAAAGCAGTAGGGGTATTCGGTGGAAAAGCTTTCGTAGGTAAAGAGCTCACCGCCAAAGCGCAAAATGCGGCATTTATCCCACATGGGGGCGTTTTGGGGATTTTCTTCCACGTAAATGGTGGTGTCGTCAAGACCGAGCGGACGGGAAAGCGTGAAGTGCTCCTTCAGGCGCAAGCGGTGGTCACAAACGGGGGTAACGTACTTGCTCCAAATGCCGATATGTGTGTGCAAAACATGGAAGCCGGGGGTAATGCCTGCGGCTTTGATCTTTTTAAGCATTTTTTTAAGACCCTCAACGCCACCCTCGTAGCAGTCTTGGTACTCATAATTGCCAATCCAACCTTCGCCGCCCTTTTCCTTAAAGATGGTGGGGTAATAGATAAGCATATAACGCAGGCCGCATTGCTTTGCATATGCAATGTGCTGGTCTACGTTGGTGGGATTGATGTGCATCGTCCAATAAAGGGAGCGATTGATAGAAGGTGCACGACGGCTCTCAACACCGCGGGGCAGATCAAAGTCAATCTCCATTTGTTCAATGCAATCCATCAGCTCATTCGAGGGGCAAACCATCAATGCGGCACGCACGCCCTTCATTTTGACCTCGCGAACAGCATCGGCGGTCAAAATCATCGCGCCCTTTTGCTCACGGGCGTCGATGCTCTCATAGGGAGAGGTGCCAAGCACACCGATGGCAACGTTATCGTCGGATACAACGTTGAGCCAGTTGCCGAATTTTTCTCTTTTGCGAATGGGGAGCTGAACGAGGCGGAAGGATGATACGGGGGGACGGTCCATCCACAAGTTTCCAAATGCCTCGGGGCCCATGGGGAAGTCGACAAGCTCAAAGGTGATGTAATCGTCGCGCTCTGCAACGCGCACAGATGCTTTGAAGCGAACAAGCTCAAAGCTGATGGTGAGAAGTTCGCCCTCACACTCTACGTGGGTTGCCCCAAAGGTCATACGCTTGTTGGGGTGGGCGAGTTTGATTTCGTTATTAAAGGGACGCTCCTCAACAAGAGAGAACATCGGCAAAAGCTCATTTTTATCAAGGCATTCTTCGCCCGTTGCAAGAGAGATAAGACTTTCGGCATAGCCGTTCTCGCTAAGGGTCAGGCGCATATGCTTATTTTCAATGATGATGGAATTTGATTGCTTTCTCATAAGAAAAACCTCCTGTAAGACTTCCATTTCCTCAATTATAACAAAACTTTTCCCCACGTCTGTGAACAAATCGTAAAGAAAAGCAAAAAACAAAGTTTTTTGAGAAAAAAGCGAAAAAGGAGTGCAGGCGACAAATAAAAATAAAAGGAATTTGTTGACTTTTTGTAAGGTCTATGCTAAAATAACCTTGGGCGCGCGAGCGCAAAATCTATTTGGAGGAATACTATGCAACTTGTATTACTGACCGCACTTGGCGTGGGCGGAGCCACCGCCATAGGTGCTTTATTGGGTTTTTTGATCAAAAAGCCCTCCCATAAAATGAACGATTTGGTTCTTTCCTTTGCCGCAGGCGTAATGCTTGCGGCGGCCGTGATGGGCCTGATATTGCCGGCTCTTGAATATGGCGGAAAGCTTGGGTTGCCCATTACCATTGTAGGCATTTTCCTGGGCGCATTTTGCTTGAATTTGATTGACAAGCTCACACCTCACTTGCATCGCTTGGCAGGAGTTGAGCAAGAACAGCACCCCGAAAAAGCCAAAAATTTGAACAAGGTGCTCTTGTTTGTAATTGCAATCGGCATTCATAATTTGCCCGAGGGACTTGCGGCAGGTGTTAGCTTTGGCACCGATAACGTAGCACAGGCAATGGCGGTTGCCATTGGCATTGCGCTGCAAAACATTCCCGAGGGTATGATTATCATTGCCCCTTTGCTTTCTGCAGGTATGAGCCGCGGACGTACGTTGGCAATTGCTCTCCTCACAGGTGCTATTGAAGTTGTGGGAACGCTTATCGGTTACTTTGCAGTGACCGTTTCCACCGCGGTTTTGCCCCTCTTTTTGGCATTTGCAGGCGGCATCATGCTCTATATTATCAGTGACGAAATGCTCCTGGAGACCCACCACGATAACGAACGCGGAGCCACTTACGCACTCCTCATCGGCTTTTGCCTGATGCTCGCGGTTGATGTTTTGTTGGGGTAAAAATATTTTTCTCATTCGTGTGATGTGTGCATCACAATTTCTGTTTATTATAGTAGAGAGCTTTGAAAAAAGGAAGGAGACTCTATGAAAAACGAAAAATACTATCTCAAAAAATACCGCTTGCTCATTTGTGCACTTTTAATCATTTGCCTTTCTTTCATGACAGTGGTATACTTAAGTGTTGAAAGCAACACCGTTATGATGCTTTGCTACATAGTAATCGCTCTTGCCGGCCTTTTTGCAACGCGTATCATTATGCGCAAGGTAATCTTGTCTGTGTTGATGGATGACCTTAATGCACCGCTCTTTCGCAAGATCGTAAAAAAAGGAAAGCTTGCAGGGCTTCAATTATGGAGTGAATATTATTGCGGCAATTTTGGCAACGTGGTTGAACTTTGCCGCAAAAAGCTCGCCGACCCCAAGGCGGCAAAAAAAGGACGTTATATGTACCTCGGTCGTCTTGCCGCCGTGTATTACGCTATGGGAGACAGTGAAAGCCTGCAAGCAGTTTGCCAAGAGGTAGAAGAATACTTGAAAACAGAGAAACCGTCGGTTAAAAGTAAGCAAGCAGCCTACATCAAACTCTTTGATTTCTATAACGCCTACCTTGCGGGCGATTGGGAAACCTGTGAAAAGCTTGAAGAAAGACAGACGAAAAGCAACTTGGACCGCATGGCATGGGTGAACTCCCATGCGCGCCTCGCTCTTGCAAAGGGGGACGTTGATCGCGCAAAAGAGTTGTTTGTGGAAGCGCGCCAAGCCCCCAATCTTTGCTATGCCGCGTGTGCCGAAGAGGGACTGCGCGCCATCGAAGAGGGTACGCCTTACGGTGAAGGGTTAGAGCCCCTTGCAACCACCGAGGATTTTTACGTGATATATCCCCCCAAGGCAATCAAATTTTTCCGCCGTGTTTGGGTTGTTTGTTGTGTTTTGGCTGTCATTCTTCTTTGGGTGTCTGCTGCCATCGAACTGCAAGAAATCCGCGAAAACGAGCAAGCAAAAGAAACGCAAAACCAGCAAAAAACAGAGCCGGATCTGAACAAATTTAATCAGCTCAAGCAAAACAGAGAGGAATACAAAAAGTACAAAGAAAAGCTGCGTGTGTTGGTTGAAGATGAGTATGACAACGTAGAGGTATTGAGCGCCTTTAACATAAAAAAGGATAGCGAAGTATTAGATACCTTATGTCTGTTTAAAACCGATGCAGATTTGGTTTTAGCGACCGTTTACATATACACGGGCGACGAGGATACCTATTACTACCAAGTGCAAGCAACGCTTCCGCTTTCGGCACTGGAAGAGCCCTATATGGTTCGTGATTTTCATTTTGACTGTGTTACCTCAGATATGACTGCAGAGGTGCGCTTTTGTCTAAATACCGTTAGCTTTCCCGCAAGCGCATTGGGGTATATGTCGTTTGACGTTAACGGAAAAACAGTATATTTCGTTTTGCTTTCCACCCAAGAAAAAGCATAAAAACAGCCCCCTCAATGAGGGGGCTTGATTTTTTGATGTCATCAAACATCAATATCTTTCATATACTTGCTACCGTTTTCGGTAATGAATTGCTTACGTGCGGGGAGGTTGTCGCCAAGGAGTGTATCAAACATCATCTCCGTTGCGGCGGCATCGGTGGGAGAAACAGAAATGAGGCGGCGCGTTTCGGGGTTCATGGTGGTTTGCCACATCATGTCGGCATTGTTCTCACCAAGACCCTTGGAGCGTTGCAGGGTGTAACGCTTGTGACCGATTTTTTTGAGGATCTCTGCCTTTTCAAATTCATCGTAAGCAAAGAACTTTTCATCCTTGGTGGTAATTTCAAACAAGGGCGTTTCTGCAATAAACACCTTATGCTCTGCCAAAAGGGTGGGGAGCAGACGGTAGAAGAGTGTGAGCAGCAGCGTGCGAATTTGGAAGCCGTCCTCGTCGGCATCGGTACAAATAATGACCTTTGACCAACGCAAGCTATTCAAATCAAACGTAGCTACGTCATTCTTCTTTTTTGTTTTGATCTCAACGCCGCAGCCGATAACCTTCAAGAGGTCCGTGATGATCTCGCTCTTAAAGATCTTATCGTAGTCGCTCTTAAGGCAGTTGAGGGTCTTGCCGCGCACGGGCATAATTGCTTGATATTCGGCCTTACGTCCAAGCTTACAAGAGGTTGCCGCAGAGTCACCCTCTACAATGTAGAGTTCTGCCACGTTGGGGTCTTTGGAGCGGCAGTTGATAAACTTTTCAACGCGATTTGCACCGTCGATCGAGCCCGAAAGCTTCTTTTTTACATCCACGCGTGCTTTTTCGGCACTCTCGCGGCTGTGCTTGTTAATGAGCGCTTGATTTGCAAAAAGCTCTGCCGCCTTGGGGTTTTCAATAAAGTAGACCTCAAGCTTTTGGCGCAAAAATTCGTTGAGCGCATCAGCGATAAAGACGTTGTTGATCGCCTTTTTGGTTTGGTTCTCGTAAGAGGTCGAGGTCGAAGAACCGCTGATGATGAGTGCCAAGCAATCGGAAATATCGTTAAAGGTGATCTTGGTCTCATTTTTTGCATAGCGGTTGTGCGCCTTGAGGTATTTGTCAAGCGCGTAGGTAAAGGCAAGCTTTACCGCCTTATCGGGAGAACCGCCGTACTCAAGGTAACTCGAGTTGTGGTAATATTCCAAAAGCGTAACGGTATTGGAAACGCAGAAGGTGATATCTGCCTTGAATTTGTATTCGTCAAGGTCGGCTCTGTCACGGCCCTGTGTTTCAATATGCCAGGAAACGGGAGCGGTCAAGCTCTTGTCGCCCACTTGTTCCAAAAGGTAGTCGCTAATGCCGTTTTCATAAACGAATTTTTCCTCGGTAAAGGTCTCGTCGTCCTGCTCGATGTGCAAAACAAAGGTCGTGCCGGGGTTGACTACCGCCTGACGGTGCAGGGTATCGCGGAAGAACTCGGGGGGAATGTTGATGTCGGTAAAGACCTTGAGGTCAGGTCTCCAAAGAACAACGGTACCCGTGCGCTTTTCCTTGGGGGTGAGGGGTCTTTCTTGAAGCTCACCGTTGACCTCACCGCGACGGAAACGGATACTGCGTTCTACTTTTCCGTCATACGATTTTACAATCATATATTCTGAGGCGTACTGTGTTGCGCACGCGCCCAAGCCGTTGAGACCGAGGGAGTATTCGTAAGCACCGCCGCCGCTGTTGTTTTCGTATTTACCGCCTGCATAGAGCTCACAGTAAATCAAATCCCAGTTCCAGCGACCTTCTGCCTCGTTCCATCCAAGCGGTACACCGCGTCCGTGGTCGTCAACTTCGATACTTCTATCTTGAAAAACAGTAACCTTAATTTCTTTACCGTGTCCAGCCTTTGCCTCGTCTACCGAGTTGGAGAGGATCTCAAAAAAGGAGTGCTCGCATCCCTCAAGACCGTCCGAGCCGAAAATAACCGAGGGGCGCTTTCTAACTCTGTCAGCGCCTTTGAGGGCTTTTATGCTTTGGTCGTTATATTGTTGTTGTGCGTCTTGCTTATTTGTAGCCATTGGCATCCATCCTTTCGCAAAGCGTAGTAAAACAGTCATCTGCTATCATTATAACAGAAAAAAAGCTTTTTGAAAAGGGGGATTGCGCATTTTTTGAAAAAATTTGTATTTTCTCGTCTTTTTCTATTGCAACTTTGAGGGAAATAGAATATAATAATATATAGAATGGCGCACGCACACGCAGGCGCGAAGAAAACAACCCTTCCGTCGCTCGCAAGCTCGCGCCACCTCCCCTTGCACAGGGGAGGCAAAAAACAGTTGCGGCAAAACTGCTTTTTTGAATGAAACGTTGCTTTGTTAATAAGGCAATGTTTGAAGCAAACGCATTTTCCAGCCTCCCCTGTGCAAGGGGAGGTGGCTGCCGAAGGCAGTCGGAAGGGTTGGCTTGTGATGTTTTTTGTTTTGCTGAAATTTTGCGTGTGTGCCGGTTTTTATACAGTTTATAACACTTAAGTCCCAATACGGGAACGACAGTAAAGGAGGAACTCTTGAATTTACTTGATTGGATGCAATATATACGCGGCAAGCGTTGTGCAGTGGTGGGCATTGGCGTTTCCAACCGCCCCCTCATCGACTTTTTGCTCATGCGCGGTGCTATTGTTTGTGCACGCGACAGAAAAACGCGCGAGCAGCTGGGGGAGACCGCCGAGGAGCTTGAAAAGCTTGGCGCACGCCTTTGCTTGGGCGACACTTATCTTGATGACCTCGACGAAGAAATTATCTTCCGCGCCCCCGGCATACGCCCCGATATTCCCGAATTTGCAGCGGCTGTAGAGAGGGGAGCGGTGCTCACCTCGGAGATGGAGCTTTTCTTTGAATTGACCCCCGCAACGGTGATCGGTATTACGGGTAGCGACGGTAAAACCACCTCTACCACGCTCACGGGATTGATTCTCTCTCAAGAATACAAGAACGAAGAAAAAGCACGCATCTACGTTGGCGGAAACATCGGCACGCCTCTGCTCCCTTTGGTGGCAGATATGACCGAGCGTGATTTTGCGGTTGTTGAGCTTTCCAGCTTTCAATTGCAGGATATCAAGTATGCGCCGCACGTAACGGCAATTACCAACGTAACCCCCAACCACCTCAACTGGCACACCGACATGGAGGAATACAGCCAAGCAAAGGCAAACGGTTTCCGCCACGCTCCATGCCGTCGCGCGGTGCTCAATGCCGAAAACCGCATTACGGCAGAGCTTGCCAAGAGTGCAGATGTTCCCGTTACCTATTTCTCCTCTAAAAAGGAGTTCTACACCGAATTTCCCCTAAAGGCAGGGGATAGCGCCGTATACGTCAGAGAGGGCAAGATCCATCTTTGGCACGATGACGTTGAGCACGAGATCATGCAAGCCGACCAAATGCTTTTGCGCGGGCGCCACAACCTTGAAAATTTGATGACTGCAATAGCGCTCACCTTTGAGTATGCCTCGCCCGAAAGCGTGCGCGAGGTTGCCACCACCTTTACGGGTGTCAAGCATCGCATGGAGCCCGTTCGCGTTTCAAAGGGAGTGACCTAT
>JAZRKS010000006.1:0-1685 GCA_045646445.1 Eubacteriales bacterium
CCACTAACCCTATCCGCTCAGAAAGTTGATTGACTTCAAAAACACAATGTCAACAACTCTCTTAGCGAGCAGGGTCTTGGCGGTGCCTGGGAGCTCGCGGCAGCCAAAGCGAGGGTTCCCCTCGCGCCGACTGTCTATCCGTGGCTTTGGATTTCCCTTTTGTAATTCTTGTTAGAGAGTTTTTGGAGAGGGTGTGGGAGAACCCTTTTTTCCAAAAAGGTTCTCCCACAAAAAATTCCTATCTTATTCAAACAATCCCAAAATAGCGGCCTTGGGTTGAACGCCCATGGTCTTTTTTACGGCTTCACCGTTTTTGAAAACGATGAGGGTGGGAATGCTCATAATGCCGAAACGCATAGCGAGCTCCTCTTGCTCGTCGACGTTGACCTTGCCAACCTTAATATTGGAATTTTCTTCAGCGATTTCGTCAACAACGGGAGAGAGCATACGGCAAGGGCCGCACCAAGGAGCCCAGAAATCTACGAGGACGGGCTTTTCGGATTGGATCACTTCCGCTTCAAAATTTTCGAGAGTAATTGTAATAACTGCCATTTTTGTTTCTCCTTTTCTTTATTGGGTAATGGATTTTCTGTTTTTGATTTACAATGAATGATAACAAGCTCGCGCGGATTTGCAATGCGCGGAATAGGGGTATGATCTCCCGTTCCGCGGCTGATGATGCACCTGCCGTCGATAACGCCTGCGGTATATTTGGGGAAGATGCCCTGCCCCGGCGCAAAAACACCGTGACCGAAGAAGCGCCATTGACCGCCGTGCGCGTGGCCGCAAACGGTGAGCTCGATATTGGTGTTGCGGATATAAGGCTCGTAATATTCGGGATGGTGGCAAAGCAGAATACGGAACTCGGGGGCGTTGGCGAAGGCGGCAAGTGCCTCCTCGTTCGGGCGATTTTGTTGCTTGGTAAGCCCCGACGTCAATCCGCAAATGCGAATGCCATCAACAAGAACGCTTTCGTTGTGCAAGAGCACAACACCCGTTTGCGAAACGTATTCGCGAACGCGTTCCAAAACCTCGGGGGCGGTGATCATTCCCTTTTTGCTCGCTCCTATCGTTTCGTGATTGCCGAACGAATAATACGTGGGGGCAATTGCGGCACAGGCACACAAAAATGCATAGCCGGAAGAATTCTTATCGGCAAGCTCGTCGTCCTCCATTAAGTCGCCAGCCAAAAGGATCTTATCGGGAGCTGCCGCACGCAAGCGGTCCACAAGCTTTTGGTGAGGACAGCCGTGCAGGTCGGCGACGAGTGCCAAGGTGAGCGGCTTTTCGTTTGGCAAAACGGGAATATCGTAATGCGTGGTAACCAAACGTTGACTGCAACGAATGATCGAAACGAAAATCAAAAGCAACGTGCAGGTGATAAACGCGCCCGTAAAATCGATGATGACGTCAGAGAGGCGCGCACCGCGACCGTCGATAAAGAGCTGATGCATTTCATCGGTTATCGCATAAAGCAACGTAAAGCCCAACGATGCAAAATAACGCCACCAAAGCTTGCCGGGCCAGCTAACAAAAAGCAACAGCGCCAATGCACCAAGGGTACCAAACTCCAGCATGTGTGCAAGCTTGCGAATGGGCGTGTGTGCCTTGTTGACGATTACCTTTTGCTCCTCGGTCAAGTGCTCCATCGGATCCTTGGGCTTGGTTTCCTCGGGAGTGGTTTC
>JAZRKS010000007.1:0-6700 GCA_045646445.1 Eubacteriales bacterium
TTGACCTGTTCGCATTACGTCAAGATCAAAATCGGGTTTGACAGAAAATGCGTGCAAAACACTATCGAGCATACTGCGATGCTGCCCCGTTGAGCATACCAAAATCTCGTGTTTTTTGCGTCTCTTCAGTTCCAAAACCAACGGGCAAAGCTTGATCGCTTCGGGACGCGTGCCCATAATGATCATTATTCGTTCCATTTCTGTACCTCCTCGTTGACATCGTTACAATGTACGAAAAAGCACGGATATTTAGAACGGTTTAGAAAAAGATCAAAGAATCATGTGTACCGGCAGACCGTTTTCGTATTTGCAGTTTACCTCTCCTTGAATCAGGGGCAAGAGATATTTGCAACACGCATCGGTAACGTGGTTACCTTCTGCGTTGATAAAAGCATCGTCAACATAGCGAATCTTGTTTGCGATCTCGGAGACGTCACGGGGCTCAAAGGTGATGAGGTAAGGCTCGGTGGATACACGACGCGCGGTGATCATTTGGCGAGTAATGCCATTTTCTGCAGTTTCGACGGCAAATTTGCCTGTTTCAACCGACTCATACAAATCCTGCGCGGATGCCAGATGTGCGGCACAGCGTTGTGGCAAATTGAGTTCAATAGAGCGAACCTTGCATCCGATTTCCGCCTTAATAGCAAGCTCGAGTGCTTTGCCGGTTCCCGCAAGATATGCGTGACCAAAGGCATCCTTTACGCCCGTTTGCGTTCCCTCACCAACGTAGTGACCGTCGGCAAAACGAATGCCCTCGGAGACTGCAACAACTACGTTTGGGTGCTTTGCAAGTGCTGCGCGAACATCTGAGAAAAACTTTTGCATATCAAATGTTCTCTCGGGCAGATAAACGAGGTCGGGCTCAATGTCATTGACAACCCTGCCGATGGCAGAAGCCGCCGTCAGCCAGCCTGCATCACGTCCCATGATTTCGATAATGGTAACGGCAGGTACTTGATAAACCGCACAGTCACGGATAATTTCTTGTGTGGTAACTGCAATGTACTTTGCGGCAGAACCAAAGCCGGGGGTATGGTCGGTGCCGACAAGGTCATTATCAATGGTTTTCGGCACACCGAGAATCACCATTTCATAGTCGTGTGCCTTGGTATATTCCGAAAGCTTTGCAACGGTATCCATCGAATCGTTACCGCCGATATAGAAGAAATATCTGATATCGTATTTTTGGAAAATTGACATCAAATTCTCGTAAAAAGCATCATTTTCACCCATTTTGGGCAGCTTTTTGCGGCAAGAGCCGAGAGCTGCGGCGGGAGTGTTTTCCAAAAGTTCGAGCTTTTTCTCATCTTGGAAATAAGCAGAAAGATCGATCAAATCCTCTTTCATCAATCCTTCCACACCGTTGCGCATGCCGTAAAGCGTTTGAATGCAAGTGCTTTTTTGAGCACCGCGAATGACACCCGCAAGCGTTGCATTGATTGCCGCTGTCGGGCCGCCGCTTTGTCCTACTACTGCATTACCAAAAAGTTGTTTCATGTTCGTAGTCTCCGTTTCTAAAATCTGCCTTTAGTATACCATACAAGCGCGCGTGTGTCAACAAGAAAAAGCGGCGTACAAGCAAAAAAATTCTTGCGATGCATATATTGGTGCAGAAGACAAACGGAGGTATATTTATGTTTGCAACACTTTTTTCTTACATTACACGCGTATTGCATCTTGTTCTTGGTATCAATACATCGCAGACCTTCCCCCAAACGCTCTCCGACGAGGAGGAACGCGACTGCTTTCTTGCGGCTGAAAAAGGAGACGAGGATGCGCGGCAAAAGCTGATTTTGCACAATTTGCGTCTTGTTTCGCACATCGTGCGCAAATATTATTCGGGAGCAAAATCGCAGGAGGATCTTGTTTCCATCGGTACGATAGGACTTATTAAAGCAGTCGATTCCTTTAACATTCATCTTGGTGCAAAGTTTGCTACCTATGCGGCAAAGTGCATTCAAAACGAGATTTTGATGTATTTCCGCTCGCAAAAGAAGCTTGCATCCGAAATTTCCATCAACGAAACCATTGACGTTGACCGCGACGGAAACCCCTTAACTTACATAGACGTTGTTTGTTGTGATGAGGATATTGCCGAGGAAATTGACCGCAAGATCACTACCGAAAAGATGCTTATTTACGTAGAAAAATTGCTTTCTCCGCGTGAGCGACAAATCATTATGATGCGCTATGGACTTGGCGGCATTAAAGCACAAACACAACGCGAAATTGCAGACTCTCTTGGCATTTCGCGTTCCTACGTTTCGCGCATCGAAAAAGCCGCCCTTGTAACACTTCGCGATGCACTAAAATAAAAAATCCCCGGCCAAATATCATTTGGTCGGGGATTCATTTTAATAATATCTGTGGCGACGTCTGATGGCACGGACAATTGCAACTAAAATGAGAATAACAATAACAATTGCAAGGATAATGCCCACTATGCCGATAAAGAAAGAACCGAAAAGAATGGCAAGAAAGCCAAATAACATTCCCGCGAAATTTGGAGCGCCCACATTTTTTGGATTTTCATCTGAGGAAAGTTTAAATGAAAGTTCATTGGTGGGTAAAGAATCATAATGCTTTCGATAACCGCCTTCGACCCTTTCATATCCATAAATATCTTGCACTAAGTAATACGGAGTGTTTACAATTACATCCAAGGTACCAAAGCTTGCCCATGTGGTTGCGGGAGAAAGCAGGTAGGTATAGGCATATATTGGCGGCTCATATCTTTCGCTGACCCCTGGAAATATGGGTGCCGTAACGCTATTTTGCACGGTTTCACCTGCGCCGATGGTTATCTCATATTCATACCATTGCATCAAGAACTCCGAAATATCAAGTCCTTCATAGTGCGTTAGTATGATATGGTGCTTCCATTCCTTTGCGATAAACGATTCTGTAATCGCGTTATACCAATCCTGCTCTGATATGCTCTCATGTCCTTCATAGTCAAGCATTGCGAGCTCATAGTAAGTCAACGTATTTTTGCTGACCAAATTTACTTCGCCGTTAAACGGAAGAGTACTGTTTGAATATTGCAACCTCCAAGCAGGCATCGTTTCAATTGCTGCTCCCAACACATACACATCAATTAGTTGGCGCGCTTCACGGGGAGAAACAGTAACTCGAATGATATCTCCTGCGGTATCGCGCAGCAAAACACTATCAGGCACAAACAATTTTGTGCTGTCGCCCAAATTCTTGTCTATCAGCAACTCTGCCCACGCATTTGCGTTTTTTGTTTCCTTGGTTTTGTCGATCTCGTAAACGTAATGTGTGACAGGAAGCTCTTTTGAATAAAATTCGTGCTCTAAATAATCATCACGAAGCTTTGGCAAATCAATTTGCAAATCAAATTGACCGTAGAGATATGTATGGCGCAGCTGCGCTTCAACAGGTTCACCGTTCAACCAAACGCCATATTTGCTCTCATCGATATCTTCTTCATTGAAATAAGGATAGGACGGTCTTTGCCCAAAAGGAAACGCTAACTTTACAGTAACATCTTGTTGAGATGAATTTTGCAAAGTATACTCTGCAGTTACCTTTGCGGCATACTGCTCGTATTCCCCATTTGGAAAATGAGGAATATCGAATGTGAGAGTTTCGTGTAATACACCAATCGGGCATTGCCCATCACCGCTTACAATACCGTGCGCAGTGCTCCCTGCCCATTCGCGAATAGCAGAGTTTGCAGCCGCCGGAATACAAACGATTGACATTAGCAATAAAACAATCAGTACTCCTACCGAAATACGCATTTTCAGATTCATTCGACACCTCCATAGTAAAGTTTTTAGGATTCTACTATATATCTCGTCAAACTACCAAAAAGGTTACAAGTTAGTTGAATTTATCTTCGTAATAAAGGTACGTAGGCAGATAAGAAATATCGCCCAAAGCCGCCGTGGGATTGGTATTGGCATCGGGATTCATTTGCGTGGTAAAGGTCAAGGTCTTGCCGTCGGTGCTCTTGCAAACGATGTGTCCTTGCATATCGGTGCGGTAAAGCTTAACGTCGGCATCGCGATAGCGGGAAAGAACACTTTCGTGAGGGTGTCCATACTCGTTATCTCTACCGCAGGTGATCACACCGTATGTAGGTTGTACGGCACGCAGGAATTGATACCAACTGGAAGAATAGCTGCCGTGGTGTCCGACCTTGATAACGTCTGCCTTGAGATTGGCACCGCTTTCTACAAGCTCCAATTCTGCCTCTCCCTCCATATCTCCCGTAAAGAGGAACGCAAGGTCGCCGTACTCAACACGCAAAACGATAGAGGTATTGTTAATGTCCTCATAGTCGGTACGCAAAGGCCCCAGTACCGTTACTCTTGCAGAGCCCAAGGTGAACTGATGGCCAACCTCGGGAACAATGACACGGTTGCGCATTGTATAAGTTACGTAATTGATGAACTTATTGAAGCCGCTTACATCGGTAACGGCAAAGGGAGAATAAACGGTATCGGCTGTTACGTGGCGCAAAACACTGGTAAATGCACCGTAGTGGTCGGAGTGCGGATGCGTTGCAACCACGTAAGACAAATGGCTGACGTTTTGCTCCTTGAGATAATCGATGATAATATCGTCGTCATCGGGGTTGCCTGCATCAATCAGCATTGCCTGCCCGTCGCAAATAATCAGCATACAGTCTGCCTGACCTACGTCAATGAAGTGCGCCTCAAAAAAGGAGCCGTCAACAATGGCGGGGAGCTCGATTTCTTGCTTGGGAGTTGTTTCTTCGGTTGTTTCTTGCGGCAAAAGATCGGCAATAAATTGCGGAATATCGCAAGAGGAGAAGGAGAACAACAACATCAAAACGGCAAGAAGTGCCGCTAAAATACGCATTTTCATAAAATACTTCCCTTTCTTTTGGTAATTAAGAACCAAACTCTACGAGCTCAAGGCCTTCGTTGTTATCCAGTGTGTGGTTGATGTGCCACTCACTGTTAAAGAGCAAAAAGTCGTTACCGCGGAAGTCTTGTACCCATTTGACGTCAAACAGACGCAGCTTTTTGGGATCAACGCCGTTTGCAATGCGGCGAATGTATTGATAGGATTGCGCATATTGGCGGTAAGTGACGCCGTATTCGGCTTTCATACGCGATTCGAGAACGTCATATTGCAGCATGCCTACAACGCCGACATAGACGCGTTCCAAGCCTCCGCCCGGCTCGATGAAGATTTGAATAGCACCCTCTTGGGCGATCTGGTTCATACCCTTTGCAAACTGCTTACGCTTCATGCTATCGATCTGTTCAACCATTGCAAAGCACTCGGGAGCGAATGTGGGAATGCCCTCAAACTGCACCTTTTGTCCCTTTTCGCAAACGGTATCACCGATAGAAAAGATACCGGGATCGAATACACCAATGATGTCACCGGCGTATGCCTCTTCGATGATGGAACGCTCTTGTGCCATCATTTGTTGAGGTTGCGAAAGACGGAGCGCTTTGTCGCCTTGCACGTGGAAATATTCCTTTTCGGACTCAAATTTGCCCGAAACGATGCGCATAAAAGCAATTCTGTCGCGGTGCGCCTTGTTCATGTTTGCTTGAATTTTGAAAACAAACGCCGAGAAGGTCTCCTCAAAGGGTTGAACCATGGTCTCTCCTGCCTTGCGTGCAAGGGGTGCAGTGGTCATTTTGAGGAAGTGCTCGAGGAAGAACTCAACACCAAAGTTGTTGAGCGCCGAGCCAAAGAATACGGGGCTGAGCTTGCCGCAACGAACGGCATCGATATCAAAATCAAAGCAAGCGCCGTCAAGGAGCTCTACCTGCTCTACAAGCTCTTCGCGAGCGTAAGAGCCGATCAGCTCGTCAAGACGTGCAGTGTCGGTAATATCACAAGGAATGGAAGCCAAGCGGTCACGTCCGCGGTGAGAATCGCCAAATGCGAGAATTCTGCGGCCGTCGCGATCGTAAACGCCCTTAAATCCAACACCGCAACCAATGGGCCAGTTCATGGGATAGGTGCCAATACCGAATTCCTTTTCGAGCTCGTCGATGAGGTCGAAGGGGTCGCGTGCCTCGTGGTCGAGCTTGTTGATAAAAGTGAAGATCGGGATATGGCGCATAGCGCAAACCTTAAAGAGCTTGCGCGTTTGGGGCTCAATGCCCTTTGCGGCATCGATGACCATAACGGCACTGTCTGCAGCCATCAGGGTGCGGTAGGTATCCTCGGAGAAGTCTTGGTGTCCGGGGGTATCAAGGATGTTAATGCAGTAGCCGTCGTATTCAAATTGCATAACCGACGAGGTGATAGAAATACCTCTTTTCTTCTCCATTTCCATCCAGTCGGAAACCGCGTGACGGTCCGATGCCTTGCCCTTAACAGAACCTGCAGTTTGAATAGCACCGCCGTAAAGCAAAATCTTTTCGGGCAGCGTTGTTTTACCGGCGTCGGGGTGCGAAATAATGGCAAACGTGCGTCGACGGTTGATTTCTTGTTGCAACTTACTCATTGTTTTGTAAAACCTCTTTGATAAAAACTCATTTAACCTTATTATTATAACATAGATGGGAGAAAATTACAAGAGATTTTTTCAACTCTTATAAAAAACTTAGGCGGCAGTTTTCTGCCGCCTTTGATTTAGAGTTTTTTTGATTGGTTTTCTTTCACAAGTGTGTGTCAAGGACTTCAATCATAGTAACCCATATTTTTTGGCAATACTCTGCGCGTAGCTGTTGGC
>JAZRKS010000008.1:0-4215 GCA_045646445.1 Eubacteriales bacterium
GTAAATTGCCATTGTGTAGATAAAACTGCTTGCTTTGGTTTTCCGGTTCTCATATTTGCGCCACTTCCCCTCTTTTTGCCAGAGGTTAACGGTTGCAAGATGCGCCAAAAGGTTGATCAGCAAAAGCAACGGAAGAAATACGGCGAGAATTTTTAGTTTTTCAACGGTTTGAAAAATGTCAAAATAAATCTCTGCCAATTGCGGATGTGTCAGCGCAATGGGAAACGCCAAAAACGGCAACACAAGTGCTACAGATGCCACCCAAAACGACCAATGGGTAAACAGGAACGCAAGGTTTGAAAAGAAGGTCTTTGGCGGCTTCTTTTGCAAAAAGCTCTCAAAAAGCGGCTTGCAATAAATGGCTTTGAGGCGTATAAAGGAATAATAATACAAAACGGAAACGCCAAGCGGAATATACTGTGCTTCAAGTTCACGCCAATCAATTGCCCCATACCATGCGGTCGGCAACCAAACAACACCTGCCACCAAGGTCAAAAGCCAAATCGCGTAAGAAACATATTTGTTTTTCATAGGCTTTCCTCCTTTTGACGTTTTCTTTCTCCATTATAAGCCACAGAGAGCGCATTGTCAAGCAACCTATGGTTGAATTCCCTGCCTCTTATCTTGTGTCACTTATCAAAATTGGGATGCTCTAAGAGCAGATTGATGAAGTGTCCGCCAAGAACAGAGCGCGCTTGGAAGCCGATTTGACGTGCGTTTACGGTATCGTACCAGTCGGTCAGCGGTACACGGTCAAGAGAATCACGCGTCATATTGGTCATCGACTTGTAAACGGCTTTGGTGTACTCGGGAACATCCGCCATAACGGTCGTCCATGCCATCCAGTCGATTTTGGTATAGTTTGCGCGGCAATCGAGCGGAACACCGTATTCGTTCATTTTTTCGGTATAAACGGCAATTTCCTCGCGTGCTACGTCCTCACCAAAGAGTCCAAGACCAAGGAGGCGATCCCATACCATATTGTATTTCAAGCTCCAGGTATCATCGCGGTCAAAGGTCAAGCGCCAGCCCTTGCCATTCTGCTTTTTGGCATCATGCTTCCAGCGCGCTGCCATATCCTTGGCAATTCCGGAATAGATCGCATCGTCAAAGAGTTGACCGAAAGCGCCAAGCGCTACGATCGCCTTAACACTAAGGTTGCAGTTTTCTGCAAGGTGACCTGCAAAATCGTCGGTGCAAAGCTGATTTGCGGGGTTATAACCGTATTCTACAAGATAATCTGCCCACGCTTTGAGAAGCTCCTTGTTCTCCTCTGCCAAGGTGCGGTCACCGTCGGCACGCGTTGCGGCTGCCACGGTGAGAATCGCATTGCCGCATTCCTCAACGGGCATTTGATATTTCAGCTGATTGCCTCCATAAACCTGACCGTTGCAAAGCGGATACTGTCCGCAATCGTGAGGAGCGAAGGGATATTCCCATGCCTCACTCTTTGCATAATCAAAGATGGGACGCATCATGCCGCGAACAAGCTCGGGGTTGTAAATAAGATAAAGCGGAATAGAAGGATAGGTAACGTCGAGCGTTGCCATGCAACCGTTGGAGAAATTCTCCTTTGAGAAGAACATGATCTTGCCGTCAATTTCGCAAAGCTTGTGTGCCGCAACGGTTTGGCGGTAAGCAAGTGCACCGATTTGGGCATATTCGGGCGAAACCTTTTGCATTTTAACAACAAGATCGGCATCAAATTTGGCACAATCCTTGCGCAAATCGTATGCTTCGGCAACTGCTACTTTGAGCATGTTTTCAAAATCGCCGTAAACGGTTTTGTAGTAAGCATCGATATCGCGGTGGAAATACTGAACCGATTTGATATCGTCGTAGGCAAGCACAAACACGTCGGAAAGCTTATCGGAGGTTGCGCGCAGAAGCGGAACGGTGTAAAAGCTTACGGGCTTTGTCAGGTCTGCATCGCTCTTCCACGGGCGAATGGTAAACTCGGAAATGCGGTTGTTGAGCACGCCAAGGCTTGCGTTGGGGTGAACAAGATGCAAATATCCCCAATCGATGCGAGCATCGTCACCGGAGCGATTGAGCAGATTTTGCTCGTGGTTGCCCATCCAAACGTGACCTTCCTTAGCAAAGCAATCCATTTGCTTTACGTAGTGGCCGTCGCCGCAAAGGTAGGATGCGGCATCAAAATAAACGCTGAAGGTATGCCCTTCCTCGCGCGGTGTAATATCGTAGAAAATATAAGAAACGGGGCGTGAGAACACCTCGGGACGATCAAGCAGTAAAGGTGTCAAAAAAGTGACACGGAGTTCGCATGCAGGATGCGAGAAGGTATAAACAGTGGACGTAGGATTAACGGTAACGTCGGTTTGCTCAAGCGCTTTTCCCTCGGGGAAATAACGGTCGGTAACGGCGGTTTTGCCCATAAAGCGGAACTTTTCACCGTCGATGCTGATAAATCCAAACATCGATTGCAGCATACCCGTCCAATGGCGGGTGTGGTCATCGGTGAGGTTGTCGGTAAAGCTCCAAATGCTAAAATAAGGATCGGTCGCTACAAGCGGAATTGCCGTAGGACGGAATTTTTGAACTTGTTTCATAATCTTGCTCCTCTTCTCTTTTCAAAAAAAGTGGGATATACAGAAAGGCTCTCCTCGGGGAGGCTTAAAAGTAGTTCTCTTGGAACTGTTTTTACACACATATGCGCAAAATGGGCACGCTATCGGGAATAAATTCGCTGATGGACGTGCCCATTTGAGGGATTTTTTCTAATTAAACGGAGTGAATGCCGTTTGCCTTGTCGGCGTGCTCGGCATCAATGCCGTATTTCTTTGCCTTGCGGTATTCAAAGAACTTCTTAGATACCTCAGGGAACAATGCGTAGGAGAGAACGTCCTCATCCTGCTCGAGATACTGTGCAACCTCCGAGCGGAGTTGGTCAAGCTCGGGCTTGAGCGCATCTGCGGGACGGTAGTCGATGGGCTTTTCATCACCGATGATCTTCTTGGTGAATTCAGGAACAATCGCTACAGGAGTCTTACCGTATTCGCCGCGAACGATGCCCTTAAATTCCTTGGTAACGGTCTTGTATCTTTCACCCATAATGACGTTAAATACCGGTTGGGTACCAACAATTTGGGAGGAAGGCGTTACCAGAGGAGGATATCCTACGTCTGCGCGAACGCGCGGAACTTCCTCAAGCACCTCGGTCAGCTTATCGGACTTGCCTGCCTGTGCGAGCTGGCTCATCAGGTTAGAAAGCATACCGCCGGGAACCTGATATACGAGCGCGTTTACGTCAACCTTACGCGCCTTGGGGTTAAGCAAGCCGCTTGCAAGATACTTTTCACGCAGAGGTGTGAAGTGCTTGGTGATCTTATCGAGGTCGGTCAATTGAATACCGGTATCGTAAGGAGTGCCTGCGAGAGCCGCAACAAGTGCCTCTGTGGGGGGCTGAGAGGTACCCAGCGCCATGGGAGAGATTGCGGTGTCGATTACGTCAACGCCTGCTTCAACCGCCTTCATGAGCGTCATAGAAGCCAAACCTGCGGTGTAGTGGGTGTGAAGCTGTACGGGAACCTTAACAGACTCTTTGATGGTCTTTACGAGATCGTAAGCATCGTAGGGCTTGAGAAGACCTGCCATATCCTTAATGCAAATGGAATCAGCGCCCATTTCCTCAAGTTGCTTTGCATACTTGGAGTAGTACTCCATGGTGTAAACGGGACCCGTGGTGTAAGAGAACGCCGCTTGCACGTGTCCGCCCTCTTTACGGGTTGCATTGATAGCAGTTTTAAGGTTACGGGGATCGTTGAGAGCATCGAAGATACGAATGATATCGATACCGTTTGCAAGAGATTTTTGTACAAAGTATTCTACTACGTCGTCGGAATAGTGACGGTAGCCGAGAATGTTCTGTCCGCGGAAGAGCATTTGGAGCTTGGTGTTCTTAACCTTGTCGCGAATAGCACGCAGGCGCTCCCAAGGATCTTCGTTAAGAAAACGCATGCAAGCATCAAAGGTTGCACCGCCCCACGCCTCAAGGGAGTGGTAGCCTTCCTTATCCATTTGCTCGAGGAAAGGAAGCATCTCCACGGTGGTCATACGGGTTTCAATCAGCGACTGATGGGAGTCGCGTAGCACTGTTTCTGTAATTTTAACTTTAGCCATTGTTTTACTCCTATCAGATGAAACTTAGCCGAAGCAAGCAAGAAGCACGCCTGCTGCAACAGCAGAACCAATATC
>JAZRKS010000009.1:0-12471 GCA_045646445.1 Eubacteriales bacterium
GCACTAGCCGCAGCAGCTGCAGCTGCTGCCGCCGCGCGTTGCTTCTTTTCTTGGTGCTTTTTGCCGCCGCGATGACCTCTGCGGCGACGGTTTTTATTTTCACCGCCTGCTCCGTTGGCATTTTGCGCTTGGTTGTTTTGCGCGGGAGCGGTCTTGTTGTTGTCTTCCATATCGGTTCCTTTCTCCCCTGATGGGGAACGTATCTATCAGAGCAGTCCGCACTGTTGCGCCATTGCGGTAACGGTCAGGCGCACGTTTGCGTTTGCTCGCAAGCGGTCGGTGGCATCACTCACGCTGTCGCACAGCGAGAGGAGTGCGGGGGTGGTAAAGGAGTATGCCAGCGATGCGGCTTCCTCGCGGTCCGAGAAAAAGCAAAGCGGCGCGCTGTCGGTTTGCTTGGAGAGCAGGAGGTCACGCAAGCAGAGCAGAATGGTGCCGAGCTGCTCGATCAATTCGTCGCGGCGCGGGCTCATGCCGTTCAAAAGGCGCATTGCATCCCCCGTATTCTTGGGCGACGCACACAAACGTGCAAAACTGCGCGCGAACTCGCGGCGATCCGAAAGGGGCTTGTAAAGCTTGGGGTCAAGCAATTCAAGGGCTCGTCCAATGCTGCCGTCGGCGGCGGTTACAATCTCCTCGAGAGCGGCTCTGTCGCTCTCCCACATTCTTTTGGCTTCGGGCACTTTTGATGTGATGTGCTGCAAAATCGCCTCGTTTGGAACGGGTTCAAGACGCAAAACGGGTGCGCGGCTGAGCACGGTCTCCAGCATTAGGGAGGGGTTTTCGCAAAGCAGTAAGAAGAGCACGTATGCAGGCGGCTCTTCGAGCGTGAGCAGAAAAGCGTTTTGCGCCTGCGTTGTCATCAGGTGTGCCTCTTCAATGATATAGATCTTGACCGAAAGATCGTTTGGGGGAATATATACGTCACGGCGCAATTCGCGAATGGGATCCACGCCAAGCGTTGCTTTATCTCCTTTGTTGACGTAAATGACGTCGGGGGAGTTACCCGAGAGGATCTTGCGGCAAGAGGGGCAATTACGGCAGGGCAGGGGTGTGTGCGTATCCCCTTTGTGCTCACACGCAAGAGCGGCGGCGAGCTGCAGGGCAACGGTGTGCTTTCCAAATCCGCGCTCACCCGAAAGAATATAGGCGTGCGAAAGCTTGCCTGCAATCAGTTCTTCGCCAAGGCGGGCACGCAAACGCTCGTTTGCAACCACATCGGTCAGTATAGGGCGCATACGCACACCTCCTTTCAGTCGCCAATGCGACATATCACTCCAACTTAAATTATATCAGTTTTTTTCGCCTTTGTCAAGACGATGCCCCTTTGTTAGAGCAATTTTTTATGGATTTTTTTGAAAATACGGGCACAGTCATTGACATTGCAAAAAAAATAGGTTATAATAGTTTACGTATATCCTAAATATACAATAAAGCATCAAAAAGAAAGGAGATTGCACAATGAAAGTTACAAAGCAATCCATCGTCGGCGACGTTCTCGATTACGATCGCGAAACCGCGCAATTCTTCTTTGCCATTGGCATGCATTGCCTTGGTTGTCCCGCATCCCGCGGTGAGTCCATTGAGGCCGCTTGCGCCGCACACGGCACCGATGCCGATGCTCTGGTAGAGGCAATTAACAAGTTCCTTGCCGAAAAGAACTAATTGGCACAGGGGTGCCGTACTGTGTGTGCGGCACCCCATTTTCACAACAAATGACAAAAAGCCAAGAGAGGAGACCTATGCAACCCAAAACCGTTTTGTCGGCACGCCTTAGGAGTGCGGTGCCTTACTTAAAAAGGGGCGGTGCCGTTATCGACGTTGGAACCGACCACGCATACCTGCCCATTTATTTGGTTGGGGAGGGCATTTCTTCGCGCGCGCTCGCGTGTGACATCAACCGCGGCCCGATTGAAAGCGCCGCGCGCAATATAGCCGCCGCAGGACTTGCGCGCCGCATCGATACGCTGTGCACCGACGGACTGCACGGTGCCGAGCAGTTTGCCCCCGACGATATTATGATCTTTGGCATGGGCGGAGAATTGATCATTCGCATACTCTCCGAAGCACCTTGGGTAAAGAACGCGAGCATCGGCTTGGTTCTCCAACCCATGACGCGTGCACATCTGTTGCGCCGTTGGCTCCTTGAGAACGGCTTTGCAATCGTGGGTGAGACCATCACACACGAGGATAGATATTATCAAACAATCGCCGCGCGTTACTGTGGCAAAAGCGAAGAATACACCGAGGAAGAGCTGCTCCTTGGTCGATTGAATATACAAAACAACTCGCCAAATCTGCGTGGATTTATCGAGCACGAGATTGGCGTTTGGGAAGCGATACGGCGCGGCAAATCGCAATCCGCCAATGCGGATACAAGCGACGAGGACCGCACCCTGCAATTTTTGAAAGAGAGATTGGAGACACTGAAATGACAGTAAAAGAACTTTACGCGTTTTTTGAAGAGAAGATTCCGCGCGCCCTTTCCTGCGATTGGGACAATGACGGACTGATGGTTTGCCCCGATGACACAAAGGAAGTTCGCCGCGTGCTGGTAGCACTTGACATCACCGCCGCTGTGGCAGAGCACGCCGTGGGAGAAGGGTATGATCTTGTTGTTTCGCACCATCCCCTTATTTTCCATCCCCTTAAGGCAGTTGCTCCCGGTGAGGCGACCGTTAACAAGGTTATTCGCCTGTTGACCTCGGGTGTCTCCGCAATGAGTTTTCACACCCGTCTCGATGCAGTCGGAGGCGGTGTAAACGACGTTCTCGCCAACGCCATCGGCTTGCAGAACGTCACTCCCTTTGGCAAGGACGCTGAGGAGATCGGCCGCATCGGCACGCTTCCCACCGCTATGGCGCTCAAGGATTTTGCTGCACTCGTCAAAGAGGTAACAGGCGCACCCTACGTGCAGATCAGTGATGCGGGCAAGCTTGTCTCTCGCGTAGCCGTTCTTGGCGGCGGCGGAGCAGGGGAGTCTGGCGCGGCGGCAGCCGCAGGAGCGGATACGTATCTCACGGGTGACCTTCGCCACGATCAACTCACCGAAGCCCCCGAGAGAGGCATGAATATGATCGCGGGCGGTCACTTCTTTACCGAAAACCTCGTTTGCAACCGCATTTGCGAAATGCTTTACGAGGCAGATGCCAACATCAAGGCTGACATCGTCAACAGCTACCCTGCAGAATTTGTTTGAAAAATCAAGGAGAGAAAACATGACCTACGTAATTGCAGATATTTGCGGCAACTACCAAAAATTCAAGGAACTGATGGATAACGTTCTCATCAGCGATAGCGACACACTTTATATTCTGGGCAACACCGTTGATTTTGGTGACGAGCCGATGGAGCTTATCGAGGATATCAGCATGCGTTCCAACGTTTATGCCGTTGCAGGCGCGCGCGACTATCTTGCCGCGCGTATGCTTTATGGCTTTGATAAAATGCTCAAGGGCGGCACAACGCCCGATGCCGACTACATTGCCGAAATGACCGCGTGGGTAGCCGAGGGTGGACAAACCACGCTCGAGGGCTTCCGCGCACTCGATGCCGACTCGCGCGAGGGCGTGCTCGATTACCTGACCGAAATGACCCTTTATGAAGAAGCAACCGTTAAGGGCAAGACCTATATCCTTCTCAGCCGCGGCATTGCTAACTATGATGCCGACACCGACCTTGAGGACTACGCGCCCGAGGACTTTTTCTCTGAGGATGCCATCGCTCCCAAAATTGAGGATGCCATCGTTGTAGTTGGCGGTGATGTGACCAAGAGCGGCAAAATTGAAAGAGATGGCAACGTGATTCGCATCAACTGTGGAGAGAAATTGGCTTGTCTCTGTCTTGAAAACGGCAAGGAGTTCTACGTCTGATGCAAAAGAACGATATTTTGCGCGTCCGCATCGAGGAGATCAACAATCTCGGCTTTGGTGTGGCGCACGCAGAAGATAAAAACGGTGGGCGCGGACAGGTGATGTTCGTGCGCGGTGCCGTAACGGGTGACCTTTTGGATGCACGCATCATCAAGGTCAACAAAAGCTATCTCATAGCCAAAATTGAAAGAATGATAGAGCCCTCGTCGCTTCGCATCGAGCAGCCTCTTTGTGGGGCAGTTGGGTGCGGCGGTTGCGTTTATCAGCCCATTCGCTACGAGCACGAGGCAGATCTCAAACGCGACTATGTGGAAAACGCCTTCCGCAAGGCGGGGCTCTCGGACGTGCAAGTGGGCGAGCTCCGCCACACGGGAGAGCTGACGCGCTACCGCAACAAGGCGCAGTATCCCATTGCCAACGGCAAAGCGGGAATGCTGGCAGGCTTTTTTGCAACGGGCACGCACCGCATCGTGCCTATGTCCGATTGCTGCCTGCAGCCCACTCTTTTTGGGGAGATCGTTACATACGTTTGTCAATTTTGCGACCGCAACGGCATTCGCGCCTACGAGGAGGAAAGCCGCAGCGGTCTGCTTCGCCATATCTATTTGCGCACAGGCGCCGAGACGGGCGAGGTGATGGTCTGCCTTGTTGTCAACGGCACGCACCTCAAAAACGAAGATTTACTCGCACGCGAGTTGATGGAACATTTTCCGTCTGTTAAGAGCGTTATGCTCAATATAAATAAAGAAAATACCAACGTTGTCCTCGGTGACGATTACCGCTGCATTGGCGGACGCGACTACATCGAAGACGTGCTGTGCGGACTGACCTTCCGCATCTCGGCAGGCGCGTTTTATCAGGTCAACCACAACGCCTGCGAGCTGCTCTACGGCATCGCGCGTGAGCGCGCCGCGCTGACAGGCAACGAGACCGTCCTCGACCTTTATTGCGGCATTGGCACCATCGGGCTTTCGATGGCGAAGAACGCAAAAAAGGTCATTGGCATTGAAATTGTCGAGGAAGCCGTTACACGCGCCGCGGAGAATGCCGCACGCAACAACATTGAGAACGCCTATTTTTATTGCGGTGACGCTTCGAACGCCGAAAAGCTGTTGGAGAGCGCCGAGGCAGCCCACGGCGATGTGTCGGGCGCCACGGTCATTATGGATCCCCCGCGCAAGGGTAGCACTCCCGAGCTCATCACCTACCTCGCCAAGCGCAACTTCGCGCGCATCGTTTACGTCTCCTGCAACCCCGACACCCTCGCCCGCGACTGCGTGCTCTTTAGAGAATTGGGATATGAGATAGGAGAGGTAACGTCTGTGGATATGTTCCCGAGAACGGGGCACGTCGAAAGTGTCGTTTGTCTGACGAGGAAATGACCGAGAACTCGTAGGGCGGGGGCTTGCTCCCGCCGCCGAAAAAGTCTATTACTAACCAAACCGTGTGCGCGATTTGGCGTGTCTAGAATCGTTGGAGGACAGTAAATGGAAAATAAAGTGTGCTTTGGGTACAGAGAAAAATCACAAGGGTTTTATATAACAGAGAATTTTCAAAAACCGCTTTTCTTTTATTTCGAGGAACATGATGGTTATACCTTTGAGAGAGTTTGGGGTTCAAAGAATAATTCTTATTCTGCTATTCGTCACAAGAATCTCGCTTTTTTCGGCAGTCATAATCGTAAAGAATTTTGGCGCTTCTGTATTTATCAAGGTGATAAAACATTTTTTGTTAAAAGAAGAAATCTGTGTTTTGAGTATGGTACATACTATGTCAACACTTGTGGATCAGAGGCATTTACAATAAGATTAGATGGGAGAGATAATGAAAATAGTTTGAGGATTACTGCCTCTGATGAGTGCCAACCATTGTTATCGGTAGAAGAAATCGTTGTCGAAATGTTAAACAAGCATAACGATTTGTATGAAAAAATAAACGATAAAAGTTCATTTCGAGAGGAATTAAAGTGCTTTTTTGAAGAAATTGTAGATGGCACAGAAACTTTTGAAGAACTTCAAGAGATGATAGAAGACAGCAAGCGATATTTTGTAAATTATAGCAACAATGAAATCCTTTCTTTAACTTTGACGAAAGAAGTCAATCTAAAGTTTATATTAGAGAAGTTCCCGTTGCTTAAAGCGTACGTTGATAAAATCGATTTAGATGCAATGTTAGAAGAACAAAGAAACTTGTTCTCGCCTGCTTTATGCGAATGTACTATTGATGATTGGTTGGCTGAGTTCGTTGAAAAAATCAATTTCGAAATAGGAATTTACGAATTCAATTGTAAAAGAGATCGCTATAACTCTACTTACATCTTGGATAAGTACAGTGAGAAGATATCAACTATCATTGGAAAAGAAGAGTTTTTACGTAGTTTAGAAAATGAGTTGATTAGGATTAAAGAAAACAGTTGGAGCTGCGAGGCGTTTTTTGATAAAATTGAGCATTTTATTGACATCTATACAAATAAAGAATTGCAAGAAAGAAAGACACAGGCATTTATAGCGGAATACGGCAGCAATTATGTTACGATTAATTTAACCGATGAAAAAAAGAGATTGTTTAGCGAGGAATCGAATTTTACAAAGCTTTCTGATGAAGAAAAAAGAGAGTATACTCTTTACCAACGGTTAAAGCAGGCACAAGCAAAAGAAATGTATAGCAAGAATGGAAAAACAATAAAACCATCCTTTAGTGCAATTTCGAAACTTATAGCCGTTGCCGAAAATTTGAAAGAGACAGCAATGCAAGCAAATTTAATTTCATTAGAAGAGGGAAGGTATGAGTTTGTTTCTTTCGATGAAATCGGAAAATTTGTAGGTTTATGTGAATGACCAATTGATATATTTTGTGTTTCCGTGACCCAATCAAAGTTACCACATAAAATAATGATGAAAGAGGTACCATTATGTCAAAAAGTAAAATGTGTGACGGTTGCAAGGCCGTTCAAACAGCAAAAAAGGTTGAAAATCTCGAGGCGTTTTTCGCTCTGCACGATTATGCCAAAAATCTGATTGACGGCGGCGAGTACGAGTACGACGGCGGAAACATCCCCGAGCCCCTCGCAAAGCAATGGCCCCAGGATGGCCTTTGGTATCGCATCAAGTGCAAGACCTGCGGTCAAACGTTTACCCTGTGGTTTGATATTTTCGACAACAAGGGCAAATTCAAAAAAGGAAAGTAATCGCCCAACATGACCGTTATCATTGCCAACATCATTGATTTTGTTGCCTCGCTCCTTCAAGTGGGTTCGGGTGCCATCAAGAAAAAATCAAAGCTTCTTGCGGTGCAAACCGTGCAACTGCTTTTGCAGGGCATCAGCATGCTGCTGGTGGGCGGCATTACCGGCGCCATCAGCAACGTGCTTTCCTGCTACCGCAACTATCTTTGCTATAAGGAAAAACTAAACCGAGTTTGGAAGGGAATCCTCATCGCGGCATCTGTTGCAATGACGGTCTTTTTCAACATCCAAGGGTGGCTCGGTGTTATTCCCGTTGCTGTTTGCACCGTTTACATTCTGTTGATGGACGTTAAGGACCCCATCAAATTCAAGCTCCTCGTTACGCTTTCTTTCGTTCCGTGGATCGTTTATCACTTTGTTTTGCAGCTCTACGTTGCCGCAATCTTCGATGCCGCTTCGGTTATCAGCAGCGCTGTCACCCTCTTTGTTATGACGAGAGGGAAGAAGACAGAGGACGTTGAAAGTGTATCTAACGCAGACAACTAAATTAACCGTCTATCGGTGGCTCTAAAACTATATTTCCATTTTGTTTTGAGATTTCTTGGAAGGGGTGCGGGGGAACGCTTCTTGGCAAGAAGGTTCCCCCGCGTCCTTATCGAAGAAAAGGAGACGTCATTATGAAAATTGCAAGCATTATGAATTTTGCGCGGCAGATCGATCAGCGTATGGAGGATAGCGAAAACATCCTCTTTAACGCCTCGCGTGCCGAGCTGGAGATGGTCAACGAGTTTGGCCTTGACAACACGTTCCTCTTACAATATGACGTCCTTTGCGATCCGCGTTATGCGGAGCTCTTCCGCAAGAAGGGAACGGAGCGCACCGAACTTGGCATTTGGTATGAGATCGTCGAGCCGCTGACCTCTGCCTGTGGGCTGCCCTACAAGAGTGAGCGCGGCTGGCGTTGGGATTGGCACATCGTGCCCGGCTTTTCGATGGCGTACACCCCCCACGAGCGCGAAATGCTCATTGACGAGGCAATGCGTAAATTCAAAGAGGTGTACGGCTATTATCCGCGCACCGTTGCAAGCTGGTTGATGGATACGCACACCGTCCGTTATCTCTCGGAGCATTACGATGTCGATGTCATTGCCATTTGCCGCGACCAAACAAACACCGATGCCTACACGCTCCACGGCGGATATTTTAATCAAGCGTATTATCCTTGCAAAAACAACATCTTTACCCCTGCGCAAAGCGAGGAAGAGCAGGTGAGCGTTCCCGTGTTCCGTTTGCTCGGCCCTTGCCCCATTCACAACTACGATAACAAAAAATACCTCACCCACGCGTGGGATGCGCGCTTGCATTGCGGATGCTTTACCATGGAGCCCGTCGGCTCTGTCGGTGCCGCGCCCGAAAACATCGATTGGTTTTACAAGACCTTTTATCAAAACGAGGACCTTGGCTTCTCTTGGACGCAGATCGGTCAGGAGAACAGCTTTGGCTATGCCGATTTTTTGCCGCAGCTGCGCATGCAGATCGAAAAGCTCAAGGAGCAAAAAGGCGTGTGCGTGATGAAGATGTGCGATGCCGGTGCGTGGTTCAAAAAGGCCTATGCGAGCACGCCTGCCACGTCGGTGGTCGCGCTTGACAACTGGGACACGGGAAGTGACGCACAATCGGCTTGGTACGATTGCCAAAGCTTTTCGGCAAACCTTTTCCGCTTTCAAAACAGCACCTTTATTCGCTCGTGGCATCTGTTTGATGACCGCGTGCCCGAGCATTACTTAACCGAAAAATGCACCACGTTTGACGCGGTTTATGAAAATCTGCCCTTGGTCGATGCGCTGTTCTGGAACGACGGTGAGAATTACAAGAGCGGTATTCAAATCGACGGTGATGCAACCGCTTTCACGGTTGCGCGCCGCGGCGAGGACTCTCTGGCGGCAAAGTGGAAGGACTGCGAGGTTGTCTTTTTGCCCGACCGCATCCGCATCACCGCCCCCGTCCTTCGATTTTGGGCGGCACGCGCAAAGTGCCTGACGGTGGCAGAAAATGCCATCGCGTACAACTATAAGGGCACGCCCTACACCTTGGAAATCGTCGGTGCTGACGTTAAGCAAGAAGCCGACCACATCTCCATCACCCCCATAAGCGGCACGTGCGAGCTCATTCCGCACCGTGCGGCAGTTCTCAAATAATAGATTATGAAAAAAACGAAATTAACCGTTACGCCAACCGATATCCCCGAGCGGCTCTTGCCGCTCCCTTTGGGCGCGCCTGTTTGGGATAGCAGCTGCTCACCCGAGGCACGTGTGCTCTTTATCGAGCGCGAGGGCGGTCTTTATCTCAAATCTGCCGCGGCGGGAACGCTCTCTCGCGAGGCCGAAATGACGCGCTTTTTCCACGCACGTGGAATGGGCACCGAGGTGCTCGACTATTTCACCGAGGACGGTAAGGATTGGCTCCTGAGTGTCGCTGTCAAGGGTGAGGATCTCACACACGAATTTTACACAAGTCAGCCCGAACGTCTTTGCGACACCTTGGCAGAGCGGTTGCGAATGCTGCACGAATGCTCCACCGAGGGCTGTCCTGTGCCTGACCACACCGCCGAATATCTTGCACGTGCCGCCAAAAACTACACAGAAGGCAACTACGATACCTCGCTTTTCCCCGATAATTGGGGCTACACGTCTGCCGAGGAAGCGTGGTCTGTTTTGGAGAAAAACGCACACCTGCTGCAAAGAAATACACTGCTCCACGGTGACTACTGCCTGCCCAACGTGATATATGACGGTTGGCAGTTCAGTAAGTTCATCGACGTCGATAGCGGTGGCGTGGGTGACCGCCATGTGGACCTGTTTTGGGGCGCGTGGACGCTCTCCTTCAACTTGCACACAGATGCCTATCGCAACCGCTTTCTCGATGCCTACGGGCGCGACCGCGTAGACGAAGATATGCTCCGCATCATCGCCGCGGCAGAGGTTTTTGGGTAACCTTTTTATAAAGGAGAGAAGAGTATGAACATCAGAAAAGCCAATGAGCGTGACATCGCGGGCATCAACGCCTTGTTGTATCAAGTGCACCGTATTCACGCCGAGGGGCGCCCCGACATCTTTCGTCTGGGCAATAAAAAATACAACGATGACGAGCTGCGTGCCATCATTTCAAACGATACCACCCCCATCTTTGTGGCGGTGGATGAAAGCGAAACCGTCCTCGGCTATGCATTCTGCATCTATCAGGAAACAAAAGATAACTCCTCTCTTTGCGACCGCAAAACCGTTTACATCGACGACCTTTGCGTAGATGCCGTCCTGCGCGGACAACATATCGGCACAGCACTTTATGACTACGTCAAGGATGAGGCAAAAAGAGGGGGATGCGTTGCCGTTACCCTCAACGTCTGGTGTCTCAACGCGGGTGCTATGCGCTTTTATGAAAAGTGCGGCATGAAGCCACTGAAAGTTGTGATGGAAGATACCCTCTAACGATAGCAACAAAACCGCAGAAAGGAGGTAAGGTATGCGCTATTTTAAGTACAAGGGCTTGCAAACAACCGAGAAGGAAGTTCGCAAGGCAATGCTTGCAGAATTCAAAAAGGAAGAAAAAATGATTATCTGTAAGGAGAAAATTTTAGACACCCTCGGAGCGATTGTGTTTTTCACCGTTTTTCTTGGCGGCTTTGCTTGCTGTGTTTGGGGAATGAAGCAGATCCCTTTTCCAAAACTCCTTTTTGAAGTCATCATGCGCCATATCGCAAATTTTATTTTGGGAGCTGCGGCGTTGGTGCTCTGTTTGATTATCGCCATATTTGTTTCTATGCCGATTGGCGGCAAACACACGGATCAAAAAATGATACAGCAAAAATATTTATCCAAGGCCTGCGAACACCTGCGCGAATATTACGGCTTGCAAGAGCCTTGTATTGTAACCAAATGCTATTCGTCCAGTGATAAAAAATTCAAAAATCACGACGTTTGCATTTTTGTGGTGGATGACGAATTGCGCATCACGACCAACCTCAAAAACGGCTTTTTCCGCGACGAAAAGGATTTGGGATGCCATGCCTTTGTGCGCGACGAAATCACGATTGACAAAATCGAGGGCGAAAAATTCTTGATGGCAGAGCTCAAAGCAGGGGAGACCGTATTCCTACTTGCCTACCGCGCCAAGGGGTTTATCGAGAAAAATTTTCTTTTAAAAGAGAATGATACGTAAAAAATAATTTACGGGCGACCTTGGTCGCCCGCTTTTCTATCGTTTACAGCCAAACATCAATCAGCTTGTCATTCTGAGCGGAGAAAATCGCGGAGCGGTTTTCATAGTCGAAGTTTTGCGAGTTGAGCGTAAGCGAACAAGCAAGAACCAAAAAACACTTCGTGTTTAGAAGGGATATGGCAACAAGTTTTGGCGACTTACCACAGCAAATGTAACATTCCTGTCAAAAGCCACCGAAATTTTAAGCCATATCCTGCTGCGGCTACGCCTTGCACTTTTACCTCGCTCCTCACTCGGTAAAAGTTCGACTTCGGGCTTCGCCCTTCGCTCAGAATGACGGGCTGATTTTCACTTCTCAACAAACGACCCTTCTGCATTTTGGGAAATTCGCCGAACAATACATCTTGTTTTACAATTTGTTAACAAACACAATATATTGTGTTCAATAAATGAGATTGTATAAAAAATAACAAATATTTTTTGTCGTTTTTGGTTGACAAAAGGGGCAAGCAATGCTATAATAATAGGCAGAGAATAACGTTCCCGTGTGACTGACGGAAAAAGTGGGTATACCCACGTGGAGCCGGGAATCGAAATGACGACCGTCTGGGCAGTTTTGCACGCAACAAAACTGTCCTTTTGTTGTCCGCGGAACTTAATGCAGCGAGAAAGAGAGGTATAAACAATGGCAAATTTTGCAAAAGCATGGGTTGGCTTCAATCTTGGTGATTGGTGCGAACGTGTTGACGTAAGAGATTTTATTCAAAAGAATTATACACCCTATGAGGGAGACGAGAGCTTTTTGGCTCCCCCCACCGCACGCACCCAGCGCTTGATGGCAAAGCTGGAGGCAAAACTGAAAGAAGAAAGAGACAATGGCGGCATCATTGGCATTGATACCGAAACCGTTACCTCTCTCACAGCATATCCTGCCGCATACTTGGATAAAGACGATGAGCTCATCGTGGGCTTGCAGACTGCCGAGCCGTTGGTGCGTTCTGTCAACCCCTTTGGCGGTATCCGTATGGCAAGAAGCGCCTGCAAGGCGTACGGCACACAGCTTTCCGATGAGATTGAAAAAGCTTTTCAGTTCCGCACCACGCATAACGATGGCGTTTTCCGCGTTTATACCGACACCATGCGCGCTATGCGCCACACGGGCATTCTTACAGGTCTGCCCGATGCTTACGGTCGCGG
>JAZRKS010000010.1:0-3168 GCA_045646445.1 Eubacteriales bacterium
AGCGGTCTTGAAGGAAAGTTCATCGGAGTCAACTGCGTGGTAAGAACCATCGTAGAGGTCTGCAGCGAGGTTGGTCATCGGGAAGCCGTAAGCACCCTTGGACATGCAATCTTGAATACCCTTTTCAACTGCGGGGTAGAAGTTCTTCGGAACAGTACCGCCGACAACGGATACAGTAAAGGTCAAGCCGTCCTCTTCACCGGGACCGAACTTCATCTTAACGTGACCGTACTGACCGGAACCGCCGTTTTGCTTCTTGTGCTTACTTTCTACATCAACAAACTTGGTGATCTTTTCACGGTAAGCAACGGTAGGAGTATCGAAGCGAACGTTCAGGCCAAAGCGGGACTTCAGTCTGGAAGCGAGAACTGCCAGGTGCATATCACCCAGACCGAAAATGAGGAGCTGCTTGGTTTCAGCGTCGTTTTCAAACTTAATGGTGCAATCTTCTTCTACCATCTTTGCGATACTCTGAGAGATCTTACCTTCGTCGCCTCTGGAAACAGGGATCATAACCTTGGAGAGGTAAGGAGTGGGGTAAACGATGGGAGCGTAAGCAAGCTTTTTGGTGAGGGTGAGCGTGTCGTTGGTGTTGGTGTCGTTGAGCTTTGCAACCATACCGATATCGCCGCAAGCGAGCTCTTCAACCTCGGTTTGCTTCTTACCCTTAACGGTGTAAATGTGAGCAAACTTTTCGTTGTCACCGGTGGTGTTGTTGTAGAGAACCATATCTCTCTTAACAGTACCGTTCATAACCTTGAAGAAGGACATTTTACCAACGAACGGGTCTGCAACGGTCTTGAATACGAACAGAGCAGTGTCGCCCTCGGGCTCGATCTCAACGGTGCCTTCAACCAATCTTTCAACCTTCTTTGCGGTGTGACGGGGGAAGGAAGCTGCGATGTTGTCAAGCATGGTCCAAACGCCCCACAGCTTGCTTGCGGCTCCGCAGAATACGGGAACGATTTCACCGTGAACGATGCCCATGTGAACTGCATTGAGAGCTTCCTCGGTGGTGATTTCTTCACCGTCGAAGTACTTCATCATGAGCTCTTCATCAGTACCTGCAACTGCTTCCATCAGCATATCGCGATACTTTTCAACATCTGCTGCAGAGTCAGCGGGAACTTCCTCGGTGGAGTGACCGCCGTTTTTATCAAATACGTGAGCCTTTTGCTCGATGAGGTCGATAGCACCAATTACTTCGCCTGCCTTGACCAGCGGGATGGTGAGGGGGCATACGCTCTTACCGAAGGTTTCGGAAAGAGAATCGAGAACGCGACCAAATCTTGCTTCGTTATCGTCAAATTTATTGATAAAGAATGCCTTGGGGAGCTTTGCTTGGGTTGCGTAATCCCATGCGAGCTCGGTACCAACCTCGATGCCAGCCTTACCGTCAACAACGATTACGGCACTGTCGGCAACGCGAGTAGCTTGCAGAACTTCACCGGAGAAATCCAAATAACCGGGGGCGTCGATGATGTTGACTTTAACATTCTTCCACATCAAGGGAGCGATAGAAGCGGAAATAGAGATGTGGCGAGCTGCCTCTTCGGGGTCGTAGTCGCAAACGGTGTTTCCGGCGCCAACGTTGCCCAAGCGGTCGGTCTCTTTTGCAATATAGAGCATAGCCTCAGCCAGGGTGGTCTTTCCGGAGCCGCCGTGACCCAGCAGTGCGATATTTCGAATGTTCTTTGTTTCAATCTTAGCCATGGTAAAATACCTGTTTTGTAATACCTTTCGTGTGTTCTCCGGCACCCAAACGGCCGGGTTCTCTTCTATTATACTATATTCACCCATTTTTTTCAAGTGGATTTCTCAACTTTTTTACCGAGTAAACGTAAAAAACAAGCCCTGATTTTTGTGCATTTTGCACACATCAGGGCAGTTCAAAAAATGCGATTGCATTTTGATAGGTTTGCATGGCGGCGTCCTCGGGGGAGCAGTTCCAAATTTTTGCGAGCGCATCAAGAACAAAAGTGAGGTATCCCGAGTGGTTGAGTTTGCCGCGATTGGGGTGCGGCGCGAGGTAGGGGGCGTCGGTTTCAATCAGCAATTTGTCGCGCGGAACGGCAGCAGCTGCCTCTCTTACGCGGGCGGCATTGGTGAAGGTGACGGTGCCCGAAAAGGAGATATACCAGCCGCGTTTTGTCAGCTCGCGCGCCATCTCACGAGAGCCGCTGTAGCTGTGAAAAACGCCCTTGACGTTCGGGTAACGCAAAACCGTCTCAAAGCAATCGCCGAGTGTCTCGCGGTCGTGAATGATGACGTGCAGAGAGAGCTTTTCGGCAAGCTTCATTTGTTCATCAAATAAGAACGCCTGCAGCTCCTTGTTCATCGGGATTCTGCCGTTGTCATAGGATTGCCAATGGTAGTCAAGTCCGATTTCACCCAGGGCGACGATCTTGTTGGCTTTTCTTGTTTCTTTGTTTTCGAGGAGCGCGAAAAGCTCGGCGAGAGCCGCCTCTGGATTGGCGATAAAGTGGCAATCCTCGGGGTGAATACCAATAGCGGCATACATTTTTGGGTAGCGTGATGCCTGTTCGATGACCTCGCGCGCATTTTGGAGATTGGTGCCTACGTTGACGATCCCGTCGATACCGCAGTTCTCAAACAGGTCGCAAAGAACGGCATCAGTACCGCCCTCGATCGCCTCGAATTTTTTATCAAAATAGTGAGCGTGTGTGTCAAAAATGCGTTGCATCGGGCAAAAATCTCCTTTCGTAGCGTTGTGTTTATTATACCTCTTTTCGGGGCGGTTGTCAAGATGAAAGAGGATGTATCCCTTGCTTTTTCTTTCCACCGTGTATAAAAATCAATTTTTCACGCAAATTATATAAAAAAGAGAAAGTTTTTTTCAAAAACCTCTTGCAATTTGGGATGGATTATGCTATAATATGTCCGTATGTCGCCCACAGGCGAAATGATGTCAAAGAACATCAAAATTATGAAATGAGGTATTGAACAATGAAAGAGGGAATCCATCCTAAGTACGAAACCTGCATCATCAGATGCGCATGCGGCGAAACCGTAGAGTCCAAGTCCACCAAGGGCGGCGAGATCAAAGTTGAAATTTGCTCCAAGTGCCATCCTTTCTTCACCGGTAAGCAAAAGTTTGTTGACGCCGGCGGACGTGTGGATAAGTTCAAGAAGAGAATCGCTGCTTTC
>JAZRKS010000011.1:0-18785 GCA_045646445.1 Eubacteriales bacterium
AGACAAAGGAGAGGGCATCGGGATAGCTTGGATGCAGAACGCGCGGATGCGTCGAATGCGGCACTTTCCGAAATAAAAAATAATCCGAACCCATCTCCCGAAGGATTCGGTTCGGATTATTTCGTTTTGGTGCCGGTAGTCGGGGTCGAACCGACACGGTATCGCTACCACTGGATTTTGAGTCCAGCACGTCTGCCAATTCCATCATACCGGCGTATGACAAGTGGTATTATACCATACTCTAACTCAAAAATCAAGGGCTTTTTTGAAATTCCTAAAATATTTTTCTATATTTTTGAAATTCGATAACGTCAGGCCTCGCTCATTTCCATCTCGCGAATGCGGCAGAGTCTGTCAAGCTCGGCGAACTTACCGTTCAAGGCAACCAATTCTTCGTAAGTGCCCATTTCCACAAGATGTCCTTCGTCCATTACAATAATTCTATCAGCGTTGCGAATTGTGGAAAGTCGATGCGCTACAACAAACGTGGTGCATTGGCGGTCAACTAATTTTTCGATTGCTCTTTGAACGTGATATTCGGATACGTTATCCAAGGCCGAGGTAGCTTCATCTAAAATGAGAATGCGTGGATTGCGAACCAGAGCGCGTGCAATAGAAACACGTTGTTTTTGTCCGCCGGAGAGTTTATCGCCTCTCTCTCCCACCTGTGTATCCAACCCATCCGGCAACGAAGGAAGAAACTCTGAAACAGCCGCATCTTGCACCGCTCGCATCAGACGCTCCTCACTGTAACGACGCATTCCGTATGTAATATTTTCTCGTATTGTACCCGAAAACAAAATACTGTTTTGCGGTACGACCGAAATAAAGTGACGATAAGCTTGCAGGGGTAAATCGGTAAGTGGAACACCGTCGATGAGAATTCTGCCGCTTGTTGGTGCCAAAAGGCCAATCAATAGATTCATCAAGGTGCTCTTACCCGAGCCCGAACCGCCTACAATGGCAATTCGCTCTCCGCGTTCTGCGTGGAAGTTGAGGTTTTCTATCACGTTTTTACTCTTTTCATCAGGATAATGATAGCAAACGTTTTCAAAAACAACGTCACCGAAAATTTCGGGTACGGGGATTTCGCCGTCATCTGTTTCAATATCGGTGGCACAAACAATCTCTGATAGCGAGTGAACCGCTTCTTTCCCTGCCGCCATAGCCGGATATACGTTGATTAAAGTCAGGACCGACCCACTAATGGAGCCGAACAGGGATTGAAAAAGAATAACCTCGCCAACCGAAATAATGCCTTTGATACAAAAAATGACACACACAAAGAGGCAAACGACCGAGAACAACTGACTTGCCGCCCAAGAAACCGAACCGAAGAATGCGTTGATCTTATCAAGCAGCACGCCTGCCTTTTCTACCGAGTGTATTTTTTCATCTAATTCCCTGTCTTCCTCGGCAATTAAACCGTGCGCTTTGGTCAGTGTCATCATTTGCAAAGTGGTGGTCAATTTGGAAGAAAGCAACTCACTTTCGTTACGCAAATCTTTGTTCTTTTTGCTGATGGGCTTGCTAAACGCAAGTATCAAGAGCACCTTCATCGGTACCATCGCCAAAAAGAAGAGCGCAATGATGGGTTCTTTCCAAACAGCAATAAAAGCGGAAACCAGAACACAGATGATTGCGGGAATGAGGGTGTTCATAAAGTGCGTGAAATACGTGGTAACACTTTCAATATCACGCAAAAGCTTGGATTGAATTTTTCCTTCCTCGATTTCTTTGTGATAAGTAATGGAAAGTCTTTGCAGTTTGCGAATAACACCGCTACGGACCTCGGCAGTTGTTTTTCGTATCCATTTGTTCATGACCGAAGAACGCCACATAGTGGTGGGCACGTTTTGGAGCAACAAAACAAATAAAATGGCAGCATCCACGCAAAGGCGCACAACATAGTTCTCAGGCCTTTGTGTAATGGTGTCGATTACATCCCCCGTGACTAACGGGAGTGCCCAAAAAGGCGCGTTTTGCAGTAGGTAAATCAGCGTAGAGAGGAGTACTGTGCGCCAATCGCGATGCAAAAGCTTTTGCAAAAACTTATCGCCTTTTTCTTTCTTAGTCTCTCCATATCCAAACAGCCATTCAATATCGGGAATACACCCGTTAATCCATTTTGGGTATTGCATGGTTGCGCCTTCCTCGTTATGTTTTTTCAACATCATTCATATCCTCCTCAGTTACCCGCCGATGATGATGTGGGAACGAATCCCTTTTTTCTTGCGTATAAGTTTAGCACACCAAGATCCGTTTGTCAATGGGGATTTTCATTTTTTTTGCAACCTTAGCAAAAAACACCGCGAGCCACCCAAAAAGCAACTCACGGTGTTGATTATTTGATTGTTTTACCCAAATATTGCACCAAGACCGCAATAAGATATCACCGTCATAATAGCGGTTGCTATCAGCACGCCAAGCGTGGCGGCAAAAAAGCTCTTTTTGGCATCAAGGCCGAGCACCGATGCAATCAGGGTGCCTGTCCACGCTCCCGTGCCGGGCAGCGGAACTGCCACAAAAATGACAACGCCCCAATAAGAATACTTTTCAATAGTCCCCTTGTGCTTCTCGATTTTGCGGTCGAGCCAAGCGGCAATGTTTGCAAAGAACTTGACGCGGCTCCCCCTCATCCAACCGAGAACGGCACGGATGAACAAGAGAATGAAGGGCACCGGCAAAAGGTTGCCCGCAAAGCTAAAGAGCACGGTCTGCCACCAAGGCAGCCCCAAGCCCCAGCCAAGCGGAATTGCACCGCGGCACTCGATAATGGGGAGCATTGAGCAAAAGAACACACAAAGCTCCCGCCCTACGGTTTCTAAAAAGAACCGCTCGATCGCTTCTGTCATTGCAAATTACAGTGCCTTTACAAGCTCCTCGGTATCCTTTGCGATCATCAGTTCCTCGTTGGTGGGAATGACAAGCACACGAACCTTGGAGTTGGGGGTGGAAATGTCTACCTCTGCGTTGCCGCGAATTGCCTTTGCGTTGAGCTCTTCGTCGATTTCAACGCCCATGAATGCCAAATTCTTGGCTACGTCGGAGCGGTAGTTGGGATTGTTTTCGCCAATGCCGCCTGCAAAGGTGATGGCATCAACGCCGCCCATTGCTGCTGCAAAGGAACCAATGTACTTGGTGAGTTGGTGAACTACCATCTTTTCAACGAGTTGGCAACGCTTATCGCCATTCTTTGCGCCCTCGCCGATGTCACGGTTGTCGCTGGTCTTTTGCGTTACGCCAAGCATACCGGACTTCTTGTTCATAATGGTGTCGATTTGGTCGGGGGTGAGGTTCTCCTTCTTCATAAGCAGGGGAACGATTGCAGGGTCGATAGAACCACAACGGGTACCCATCATAATGCCCTCAAGGGGAGTCAGACCCATGGTGGTGTCGTAGCACTTGCCATCCTTAACGGCTGCAATGGAAGAACCGTTGCCAAGGTGGCAGGTTACAACTTTAAGACCCTCTGCATTTGCGGGATCCTTGCCCATCATAACAGCCGCACGCATGGAAACGTAGCGGTGGCTGGTGCCGTGGAAGCCGTAGCGACGGATGCGGTACTTTTCGTAGTACTCGTAAGGAAGCGCATACATATATGCGTAGTCGGGCATGGTTTGGTGAAAGCCGGTATCAAATACGGCTACCTGAGGTACACCGGGCATGGTCTTTTCGCACGCGCGAATACCGGTGAGGTTGTGGGGGTTGTGCAAGGGGCCAAGCTCGCAGCACTCTTCGATTGCCGCGATAACCTTTTCGTCAATGATAACAGAGCCCGAGAACTTTTCGCCACCGTGGAGCACGCGGTGTCCAACTGCGCTGATTTCGGAAAGAGACGCGATAACGCCGTTCTCCTTGGAGGTCAGGGTTTCGAGAACGATCTCTACGGCTGCTGCGTGGTCCTTCATAAAGATGTCGAGTTTATAATCTTCTCTGCCCTCTACCTTGTGCTTGAAGTTGCCGCCCTCGATGCCGATACGGTCGCAAAGACCCTTTGCGAGAACCTGATCGTTCTCCATATCGATGAGCTGATACTTGATAGAAGAGCTACCTGCGTTGATAACCAGAATTTTCATTGTTTTTTGTTCCTCCTGTTATGTGTTCTGCCCGACATTGCGGACATATTCTGTCATTGTATATTATAAAACAAAAAGCGGTACAATGCAAGAGGAATTTGAAAATTTCTTCGTCTTTTTTTACTTTTTATAGAATAAGGTAAAAAACTACTTTTCATTAGAACATCTTTAAAAAAAGCAACAACCAACGCGCATCAACTTTCGCCTCCCTTGTGTAAAGGGAGGTGGCATTTTCACAAGAAAATGACGGGGGGATTGTAAATGTTCATTTTATCGTAAAACAATCCCTCAGTTTCGCTCCGCTCAACAGCTCCCTTTACACAAGGGAGCCTTTTTTGATTTTAACCTCCACTTGTTTTGTTGAAAATTGTGTTAAACTCTAAAAATTCTTTTATTTTCGCGCCTATATATTTCATTTGAGGTATTTTTTTGGAATTTGTCTTGCAATCTAAGCAAAAAGCAGTTATAATAATACCAAGAACCCCAACAAAAAGATTGGAGAGTAAACATGAGCAAACAAAAGATTGAATTTGGTACGGGCGGATGGCGCGGCATTATTGGTGACGATTTTATCAAAGCCAACGTAGAGCGCGTTGCATACGCCGTTTGTCGCCTGGCACGCGAGGAAGGCAAAGCTGATAAACCCATTGTCATTGGTTACGACCGCCGCTTCCTCTCCGAGGTTTCCTCGCGCTGGATTGCATCGGTTCTTGCCGCACAGGGCATTGGGGCAATTCTTGTCAATCGCTCCACCCCCACACCGCTGATCATGTTCCTGACACAGCATTACGGACACCATTACGGTCTTGAAGTAACAGCAAGCCACAACCCTGCCGCCTACAACGGCATTAAGCTGATTGTGGACGAGGGTCGCGATGCCCCCTTGGAAACCACCGCACGCATGGAAGCACTCCTTGCCGAGGATGCAGAGCTTGATATTCCCACCCTTTCCATCGAAGAAGGCGAAAGAGCAGGTCTCATCACCTATTTGCGCGCACCCTTTAACGACTTTATCGATCACATTCTCTCCAAGCTGAATCAACCCCTTATCAAGGAGCGCGGCTTGCGCATCCTCTTTGACCCCATGCACGGCTCGGGTATTTATCCCATCACGGTCATTTTGCAAACCCTGCGTTGCACCGTTGACCTGATCAACGACAACAAGGATGCTTACTTTGGCGGCAGTGTTCCCGCCCCCACCGAGTCGCGCCTGTACGATTTGCGCAACCACGTGGTTGCAGGCGGCTATGACCTCGGTATCGCCTTTGACGGCGACGGTGACCGCTTGGGTATTGTTGATGAAAATGGCAACTACATTGATGCCAACCAGATCCTCTGCCTGCTCTACTACTATCTGCACGCGCACAAGGGTTGGAACGGCCCTGTTGTTCGTAATCTCGCCACAACCCACATGCTTGACAAAATTGCCGAATCCTTTGGCGAAGAGTGCCACGAGGTACCCATCGGGTTTAAGTATATTTCCGCAGGCATCGACCAACACGATGCGGTGCTTGGCGGTGAATCCTCGGGCGGCTTGACCGTTCGCGGCCACATTCACGGCAAGGACTCCATCTATGCCGCTTCCCTCTTTATTGAAATGGTCTGCGCACTCGGCTCTCCCACCAAGCTCCTGCGCGAGCTGGAAGACCGCTTTGGCACCTTTGAGATGGTAGAAGCCAACCTCGAATTCCCTGCCGCTCGCAAGCCCGAAATTCAAAAAACCTTGATGGTTGACAAAAAGCTCCCCGACTTTGATGCCGAGGTCGTTCGCGTCAACTACGAGGACGGCTGCAAGGTCTATTTCTCGGATGACTCCTTTGTCATTTGCCGCTTTTCCGGCACCGAGCCCCTGCTCCGCATCTTTGCCGAAGCATCCGACGCCGCCAAAGCAGCTGCTTATATTACGCCTTTTAGAAAGTTGTTAGATATTTGATAGGACGCGGTTTTTCGTGGGGAAACCTTCTTGCAAGAAGTTTTCCCCACACCCCTTTCAAGAACTCTCGCACAAAGGGTTAAAAAATAGAGTTTTCAGTTTGCGGATAGACAGTCGGCGCGCTCCGTTCGTCGCGCTTTTGCTATCGCTAGCGATTAGGGACCACCAACCCTACTCGCTCAGAAAGTTGTTTATAATCAAAAATGATATTTTGTCAAAAATCTTGCAAAATGCGTGTTTTTCTGCTATAATGGTCTCAAACAACCAATGGTTGAGTGAAAAATCCCCGTTTGGTTGAGCAAATTTGCGTTTATTCAACTGTTGTTCGCTTCACTTTGCAGGTTTGGGATGGTATAATGGAACCATCAAAGGTACCTTTGTCCCAAAAAATCAAAAGCGCAAATCGCGAAAGGAGTTGTACTTATGAACACAACAATTGGAAAAAGAATTGCGGCTCTGCGCCGCGAAAAAGAATTGAAACAGGACGAGCTTGCCGAAAAATTGGGTGTCAGCCCGCAAGCCGTCAGCAAGTGGGAAAACGACCAGACCTGCCCCGATATTTCCCTGCTCCCCCTGCTTGCAAAAACCCTTGGTGTCACTGTTGACGAATTGCTTTCCGGTAAGCAGGAAAGCGCGCCCGTGGTTAGCATGGTGCCGGAAAACAAAAGAAAAAACATCAATGATATGATGCTCCGCATGGTTGTAAAAAACGGTGGCAACAACGTGCGCATCAATATTCCGCTCGCATTAGTGAAGATAGGCATTGATGCCGGCTTGAACATGGCGCAGGTAACGGGCGGCAATGACTCTCTCAAAAACATTGACCTTGGCAAAATCTTGGAGCTTGTAGAGCAAGGCGTGATCGGCAACCTTATGGAAGTGGAAGCCGAGGACGGCAGCACCGTTCAAATTTTTGTGGAGTAACATAACATGAAGATAGCGATCAAATGGGATGAGACAAAATTGACGTTGCACTTTCCAACAGGTCTTGTACTCAATCGCCTCACCGCAGGTATTGTCCGCAAATCACTCAAAAAACAGGGCGTGCGCCTAACACGCAAGCAAACGGTTTTGTTCATCAAAGAATTGAAACGTTATAAGAAAACGCACCGCGACTGGAACCTTGTGGAAGTCACCGAAAGCGGCAAAAACAGCGTCATTATTAAAATTTAACACAATATGCAAAAGGGATAGCAACGTGCTATCCCTTTGTTGTTTATTTGAAAATCTTATTGCTTGTTGGCATCCATATTTCCGTTTGCGAGTTTTTGATTGATGGCAGCTAAATTGCGCTTTTCGATTTTATCGGTAACATAATAAACAAATACATTTAAACATATCAGTACCGCGAGAAGAACACCGTGGCGAATCCATTTCTCTGCATCTCCCCATTTTAACCAGCCAAACAGAATGTTAACAATCGAGAAGTTAATCACAGAAAAAGTTATTACAATCGCACGTCTGACCCAAAGATGCTTTGAAAAAAGCTGCAACGCAAACGTAAAAAATCCAAACACACTGACAGGTGTTATAATACACACCAGAAACCATAGTATTTTGGCTTCAACAATTTGAGGAAGCATCAATGACACAAACAATAATATAAGTGTTACAAATGCCAAAGATTGACTGAAAGAAAACCACCATTTTTTGAACACAATTACACCCCCAATTTTTTCTTAATTTCGGACACGTACTGTCTGGAAACAACGATTTTTTCATCGTTGATAAGTGTTGCAACAAGACGGCTGTTTTGTGCCGGTGTGATGCACCTCATTTTGCGCAAATTTGCAATAATTGTTTTGGAGACTCTCGCAAATTTCAAATTTTGCAGACTTTCTTCAATTTTGTATAACCGCGCGGTTGCCTCATAGGTCTCCCCTTCGGTGTAGAAAAAGGTGTTTCCGTCAACAGACTCAAAATAGAAAATATCTGCGGCAGGTATAAAAAAGGTTGCGCCCTCTCTTTTTCCTGCAATGGTTTGCCCTATCAAGCCAATGTTGGCAACAATTTCTTCTACCTCGGCGGTCATTTTGGGACACACAACAGTCACTTCTGTTTCATTGATGTTGGAGTCTTCTCGAATGGTAAGCTTCAATGTACTTTCTCCCTTCGTTCTTGGTGATTTCATTATACACGATTGCAAAAGAAAAAGCAAGCCCTTTTTGCTCTCCTGCATTTTTGATACAGTAAGATGCAAAAAAACTTGCTTTTGGGACGTCGAGGGCGCCGTCCCCTACAAAAAAATATAATAACCCCTGTAGGGGAGGCGTGTCGCCTCCCGCGTTTATTCTTGATATGCGTTTGTTTTCGGGACGTCGAGGCGCCGTCCCTACGGTGAATTTTAATATTTTTTGTAGGGGCGATTCACGAATCGCCCGCTTTTATTCACGATAACCGGTTATTTTCGGGACGTCGAGGCGCCGTCCCCTACAAAAAAATATAATAATCCCTGTAGGGGAGGCGTTTCGCCTCCCGCGTTTATTCTCGATATGCGTTTGTTTTCGGGAGGAGGCAATCAAACTTCGCTTCGCTCAGTAGCAAATTTGCTTCGCAAAAATTGCCCCTCCCCTACCAAGACACAATAAAAAGGATAGCAAGTGCGCTATCCCTTATTTGTTTTATTCTACTTTCTTAGCGGATAGGGTTAGTGGGTCTCACTTCGGTTCGTGTCACAAAAGTTGCCTGCTGCAACTTAACGTTCTGACAGTCCACCGGACTGTCATTCATTACGTTCGCGCCGCTTCGCTACCCTAGCCGCTCGCGGCAGCAAAAGGAAGCCGAATGGCTTGCGTCGTCCGTCTGTCCGTTCCTTTGGAATTATTTCCTTTTCTTTTTGTGCGAAAGTTTTTGAAGGGGGTGCAGGGGGGAACTTTTTTCAAAAAGTTCCCCCCTGCATTCTCTCAAAACCTTTAATCCATACTCTCAATCACCCAAACACCGCCGCGTTTGATTTCGACAAGGGCGCAGTTGCCTGTGATCTCGTTGGAGACCGCCCATTGGTTGCGGCGCGAGATGCGACCGTTCTTCAGAGGGTATTTGCAGCCCTCGAGGGTGATTCCTTTGACGACGTCATCGGTGGCGATGAGCGAGAAGAAGCGATACTGCGAGCGCGGCAGAATGGTGCCGCTGCTGCGAATGAAGCGCACGCGGTTTTTGCCGTCGGTGAGGATGGCATAGATGCGACCTGCTTTGCGCTCCCACAAGTCCTCAAGAATGGCAAGCGTGGAAAGCGTGTGGTCAATACGACCGCTCATTCCGCCAATGATGACGATCTCCCACACACCGCGCTCGGCGGCAACCTGAACCGCCAACTGCGTGTCGGTATCGTTTTTTTCGGCAGGCACGCGCAGGCATTCAATGCCATCGGGAATATTCTCCACACCAAGTGTATCAAAATCCCCAAGAAGAATATCGGGCGTGATGCCCATCTTTTTGGCGGTGAGATACCCTGCATCGGCGGCGATGACAAGGTCGCCCTTCTCGGGCTTTTCGATTACGTATTCTTCAAACACGGTGCCACCCGTATAGATAAATGCCGTTTTTCTTTCCATCTTGAACTCCTTTGCAGCGGGTACTACTTTGGCCTCCCCTGTGCAAGGGGAGGTGGCACGGCACAAGCCGTGACGGAAGGGTTGTATCTATACTACTCTAATTAATTAGAGCCAACCCTTCAGTCAGCCTTTCGGCTGACAGCTCCCCTTGCACAGGGGAGCCTTTCAGTGTGCTATTTGCTTTGCAAATCGTGTAGCCGCTAATTGCATTATATACAAATCTTTTTTACAAATCAGGGGAAGAAGCGCGTGTCCTCTTCCCCGTGGTTTTATGCGTTGAGTTCTGCTTGCAGGTCTGCAATTGCGACTTCTTTTTCCTCGCGTGTGTTCAAATTTTTAAGACGAACCACACCGCGTACGTACTCGTCGCCGCCCATAATGATGGCGTGCGTATATTCGCCCTTGACTGCGTATTCGAGCTGCTTGCCGAACTTCTTTTGACCGAGATACATCGAAGCCACAAAGCCTGCATCGCGCAAATTCTCTACCAAAGAGGTGTACGCCTCGTAGGGAACGTCATCAAAACGAGTAACAAGCACCTTGACTGCCGAACCGAAGGTTTCGGGAATGAGCTTGTGCGTTGTGAGGAAATTCTCCAGCGTTACGTCGCCCATGCCGTAGCCAACGCCCGAGATGCGTGCGTTCTTAACGAACAGGTCAACGAGGTTATCGTATCTGCCGCCGCCGAACATAGCGCGATTGTTTTCGGGAGCGTTGTCGAACACCTCAAAAACGGTGCCCGTGTAATAATCAAGACCGCGGATGATGCCAAAATCGAACAGACAGTACTTGTCCAATCCCATCTTACGCAGTGCACCAAACAGGTCGAGCAGCTCCTGTGAGCCTTGAGACTCAGGGCAAAGCGCGGTGGCTTCTTCAACGCTCATCGAATAGAGAGCGTCAATCTTTGCAATCTGCTCGGCACTGAGACCGAGAGCGGTCAAATCCTTTTCGTAGCTTTCGCGCGTAACCTTGTTTTTGCGGTCGATGACCTTGGAAACCTGACGGCTGCCCTCGGCATCCTTGCCTGTGATAGCGGTAACAACGTCATTGAAGAAACGGCGGTTGTTGATGCGCACGGTGAACATGGTCTCGTCCGCGCCGTAAGCGCGCATAATGCGAATGGCACTTGTTATAACCTCAAGGTCGGCCTCATAGGTGTTGCAACCGAAAATATCAACGTTGAGCTGCCAGAACTCGCGCAGACGTCCTCTTTGAGTTGCCTCGTAGCGATACATATTGCCAATGGAGAACCACTTGAGCGGAAAGCTCATCTCGCCCATTTTTGCCGCTACCATACGGGCAACGGTGGGGGTCATTTCGGGGCGGATCGCCAAGTGACGATCGCCTCTGTCTACAAAATTATAGGTCTGCTTGTTGGCGATCTCCTCACCGCTCTTTGCGGCATAGATCTCCAAGGATTCAAGCATAGGACCGTTGTATTCGTCAAATGCGGCGCTCTCAAGCTCTTTGCGGATAACACCAAAGAACCAGTTGCGCAGCTTCATTTCCTGCGGATAAAAATCTCTTGTGCCCTTGTAGGGTTGCATAGAAAGCTTTTCTGCCATGTTAATACCTCTTGTATTCTTGATTACCTTTTATTATACCAAATCCCCGACACGATTGCAAGAGGTTTTGGGAAAAAGTGTGAGGGTTTTTGAAAAGCAAATTATACAATTGTAGGGACCGGCGTCCTCGACGGTCTGTTTTAACGGTAAAAACCAAACAAAACCACTGTATGTCATCCTGAGCGGAGAGCAAAGCTCGAAGTCGAAAATTCTCCGAGTGAAGAACGAGGAGAATTCGAGGAGCGGAGCGACGATGGGATCTCCAAACGAATTTGGGTGGCTTTTCAAAGAAAATGTTACATTTGTTATGGTAAGCCACCGAGACTCGTTACGAGATCCCGCAAACCGCTTTGCGTTTTGCGCTTTCACCTCGTTCTTCACTCGGTGAAAGTTCGACTCCGCTCAGGATGACGGGATAATTGTTTGTCAAGTTGGTTTCGCCAAAAATATATATTCCTTTTTTCCCATTGCCGAAAAATGGCGGCGAAAAGTTTGCCGCCTTCGATTTTTTTATGCGGAACGGCTTGCAATCGGGCGGAATTTGTGATATAATACCATCACCGAGAAATATGCACCATTAGCTCAGCTGGATAGAGCACAAGCCTCCGACGCTTGGTGTCGACGGTTCGAATCCGCCATGGTGTGCCAAAAAAAGTCCAAGTCTTTCGACTTGGACTTTTTTCTTATTGTTCGTTGTAATACGCCTCTAAAATTCTTGCCGCCGTTAGGGATGCAAGTCCGCCCGAGTAGCGTTTTTCAAGGACAACGGAAATGACGATATCCGGGTTGTCATAGGGTGCTGCGGCAACAAACAGTGCGTTATCGCACACACCGCCCGTTTGCGCGGTACCCGTTTTGCCACCAACCGTTACGGGGATGGTGTTCGAATTGATCCAGCGTCTGACCGATGCGGTTTCGCTGACCACCTTTTTCATGCCTGCAAAAACGGTGTTGAGATTCCCTTGCGAGATCTCGATGCGGCTAAGAACGGTATCCTCGGTTTGCTGATATACAAAGCTCGGCTCACTGCTGCCAAATCGATAAACGCTGTGGAGCAGGTGCGCGGTGTATCGCGTGCCGCCGTTGCAAAGCGTTGCTATGTAGCAAGCCATTTGCACGGGCGAGAGCTGATGGTCGGATTGCCCAATGGCTGCCTGCCAAGTCATGCCCGGTTGCCAAAGCTCGGGGCTTTGAATCTCTCCGCGGTAGGTGGGGCCTGCAAGAATCCCCTTGGAGCCGCCAAGCTCCAAGCCCGTAGATTGACCAAGGCCAAAGGCACGCAAATAGTTTTCCATTTTTTCAATGCCGAGCAGGTTTCCAAGCTCGCAGAAAAAGCTGTTGCAGGAATAAGCAATGGCATCGATGATGTCGATGCTGCCCACGTGGTTCGTGCCGTAGGTGGAGCAACCAACGGTTCCCTTATATTTGCCTGTGCAGGTAACGTGCGAATATTGCGAAATGACACCGTCGATGAGGGAAATTGCCGCCATGCCGGGCTTGAGTGTTGAACCCGGTGCAAACGTTCCGTTGATCGCGCGGTTGAGCAGGGGCTGATTGGGGTCTTGTGCGAGCAAATTGTAGTCGGCATTGTAGCTTGTCAGATCGTAAGTGGGATAGGATGCAATGGCAAGCACCTCAAAGGTGTTGGGGTTCATTGCCACGGCCGCGCCTGTTTGACACTCCGCGCCCGTCTCCACACCCGTGGATTGATTGACGATGTATTCTACGTTTTCCTTCAGCCCATCCTCGGCGGCGATTTGCAAGTTGATGTCAATGGTCAAATAGACGTCGTTGCCCGCAACCGCCTCGCTCAAAACCGCAACGTCAACCACGTTGCCGTTTTTGTCTTCTTTAATTTTGATCTTGCCGTCGGTGCCGCGCAAGTAGTCCTCAAACGCCGCCTCGCAGCCCGATTTGCCAACAATGGCGTTCATTTGGTAGCCAAGCTCATTGTAGTACTCCCACTCCTCGGAATATATGGGTCCAACAAGACCGAGAATGTGCGATGCGTAACCGGGGTAGCAATATTCGCGCTCGACGTTAACGGTAAAGTTGAGCGCCTTGATGTTTTGCTCCTTGATGTAGGTCATCAAGGACATATCCACATCCTCGCACAAAACGTACTCGCCCGAGGAACGGAAGCGCGTGGCGTCGAGATCGTAGTACATGCGAATGATGGTATCGACCTCTTTGTCACTGTAGCGACGGTTGCCATTGCTATCCAACACCAAAAGATCGTAGGTGTCGGTGTAATAATCGCGCAGCTGCTTTGCGGTAACGTCGGTCTTAAAGCCGAGGTCACCAAGCACGCGCTTGAGTCGGTAAGAACGGATCGAGTCCCCATCGAGCGTATCGGCACTGTAGGTGTAGTTGGGATAGGTGCCGTCAAAGGGGAAATATTTTTGCTCCTTAATGCCCGCGCTCCCTCGCTTTGCCAATGCCGTTTGCACACCAAGGCAAACCCCGTTGCGCTCGTGCACGGCAAGAGAAAAGAATTGCGCGTGTGCCAAAGAGAGGTCGTAGCTGTAGCGGTTTGCCACAAGCTTGACGCCGTTGCGGTCGTAAATTTCGCCGCGTACCGCTTGCACGGTGACCTCGCGCTCGGTGATGTCCGCCGTGTATTGATTTTCGCGACCCGAAATTTGTATAAAGAACAACCGCCCAAGATAAATAACGCAAACCAGACAGAAAACGGCCACAATGCCAAGATAACGCAGGGTGTGGTTTGGATTGTGATTGTTCATGCGGACACCTCCTTTCAAAAAAATCAAAAAATCAAACTATACAAAAAGGCTGGAAACGATCAACAAAACGATCATAACGGCAAACACCCACGTGCCGGGGTTGGCGATGAGAACGTTCATCCAGTTATCATAGGAAAGGGTGTATTCTCCTTGCTGTAGAGAACGGCGGAAGCGGCGCAAATTGAAAATGCAGAAGATAACGCCAACAACGAGTGCAGCAATGGTAAAGATGCTGTATGCCATTAGCATTGCCTCGCCCACGGTATCTCCCTCGGCAGGGGTAAGACTGTCGCCCAAGCGACGAATGAGCTCGGTGGTATAAACACCGCCGATCATATTGAAAGCGGAGTGAATGGAAATGGTGTAAAGCACGCTACCCGTGCGAACGTAGATAAAGCTGAGCAAAATGCCAACCGCGGTTGCATAGAAGATTTGGCTGAGATTGCCGTGAATCAACCCGAAGATAACGCCCGAAATAAGAATGGCGGGCAGGTCTCCGTAGCGGCGCAAACGGTCGATGACCGCCTTGCGGTAAAAGAGCTCCTCAAAAACGGGGGCAAGAATACCCACGAAAAGGATATTGATGCCAAGAGGGGTAACAACGGTCATTTGCTCCAATTCGTTCTCCACCTGCGTTCCCGTCACGTAGGAAATCCACGAGCCGATATATTGCCCGATGAAGTTTGCGGCAAAGGAGAGCGCAAAGCACAGGCAAAGAAAGCCCACCCACACCAAGGGGTTGAGTCGACGTTTTTGCGGCTCTACTTTGGGAACGGTGAGCAGCAAGAGATATGCCACAGGCATACCGATAAGGTACATTGGCAGTGACGAAACCACCCACATATACCACTCATTTTCGGTAACGGCAGGAAAATTGCTGACGATAACACCGTGAATGACCACCTGTGCCACCGAGGTCAAAAGAGTGACCAGCACCACAGCAAAAGCAATGATGCCTACGTGCCAGCGCACCTTTGAAAGCTTTACGGGTGGGGGCGGGGGCGGCATCATATAGTCCTGATAAAAATTGTAATCTTGATATTGGTTCATATTTGCCTCCTTGATAAAAACAAGGGCGGTGATATGCTCGCCCTTGCTGTTGATAATCTACTTGACTTTGTATTTGACAAACTCGGAGAAGTCTCCCGCGCTCTGCAGCATTCTGCCAAGTCCGCGGCAAACCGCCTCCATCGGCTTCTTTGCCGTGATAACGCGAATGCCCGTGCGATCGCTGATGGCACGGTCGATGCCGGGCAGGAGCGAGCCGCCGCCAACAAGCACAATGCCAAAATCGAAGATGTCGGCAGAAAGCTCGGGGGGCGTTTCCTCAAGGGTCATCTTAACCATCGAAATAATTTCGGAAAGCGGCTCCTTGATTGCCTCGCGTACCTCCCCACTCTTGACCTCAACCGTTACGGCAAGACCCGTACGCAAGTCTCTGCCGCAAACCTCCATGGTGCCGCGGTCGATATCGGGAATTGCCGAACCGATGCGCTTTTTGAGCACCTCGGCGGTGATGTCACCAATAAGAATGTTGCGCGTTTGTTTTAGGTAGTTGACAATGGCGATATCCAATTCGTTGCCCGCAACACGCAGGGAGTTGGACTCTACCACGCCGCCAAGACTGAGAATGGCGGTCTCGGAAACGCCGCCGCCAAGGTCTACGACCATGGCTCCCCTCGCCTTGGAGATTTGAATACCTGCACCGACTGCCGCCGCAATGGGTTGGTCGATCAGTCCCACGTTCTTCGCACCCGCTTCAAAGGTGGCATCCTCAACGGCGCGGCGCTCAACACCGGTCACTCCGTAAGGAATGCAAACAAGCGCCACGGGGCGGTTGAAGAAGGACGTCATATCCATTCTTTCAAAGAAATCGTGCAGCATCAAAGAGGTGGTATGTAAGTCGGTGATAACACCATCCTTAAGGGGGCGAAGTGCGAGAATGTTGCCCGGTGTTTTGCCAACCATACGCTTGGCTGTCGTGCCGGATGCAATGACCTCTTGCGTGGTACGGTCAAGAGAGACCACCGAGGGCGCGCGCAAAACAATGCCCTTGTCTTTGAGATATATCATTGTGTTTGATGTACCAAGATCAATGCCGATCTGCTTTGCCAACGGTGCTCACCTCCTTTGTTGTAATCAAAATAACAGGGTTATTCGAATCGTATTTCTCTGTTCAATTTTCTCCACTCAAATGGATTAAACATTACTTCATACTGATACTGTCTGCTTCGTAATATTAAGGTTCTGTAAATAATCCCCTTGTCAACAGTAATTGATGTGGTGCGAAGATCAAACTCTGCAATTTGTCTAAACAACCCTTTCAAAACGCAATGGTAACCGTTTATAATCACCCAACAACCATTGATGTAAAACAGTTTATCGCTACGCTTGTATTGACAAGCTTGATATTTGCCCATTCCAACCTCCATAAGCACAATTCGCCAAGGTAGAACAATCCCTCCGTCACGGCAAAAGCCGTGACACCTCCCTTTACACAAGGGAGGCTTTCAAGGAATCAATCACTTTCAAAAAGCAATTCGCAAATGTGAAACTACTTTTAGGCTCCCTTGTGTAAAGGGAGCTGTCATTTGTCCTTGCGGCAAATGACTGAGGGATTGTTCCTTGCTGATTTTCTATTTTACAGTTACGCTATAATTTATTATAACATAAAGATTTGCGTTTGCCTACCCCTTATAGTAAATTTTCTTTGAAAATTTCTTTGTGTAAGCAACACAAACGGTGCACGGGGAGGCCGACTACGTTGAAATAGTCGCCCACAATGCCCGAAATGTATGCCGATGCAAGTCCTTGAATAGCATACGCGCCTGCTTTGTCATAGGGCCGTGCAGCACGGACGTAATTGCAAATAGTCTCTTCATCCATCTCGTCAAAGGTTACCTTTGTGACCTCGTGCGTCACGCCTTGCAAGTCCTTGCCAATGAGACAAATGCCGCTGACAACCTCGTGCTCTCTGCCCGAATAGAGGCGGAGCATACGGCGCGCATCCTCTTCATCGTGGGGCTTGCCCAAAATTTCACCGTCGATGGCAACGATGGTATCCGACGAAATGATAACCGTATCCGAGAGATCGCGACCTTCGGCAATCAGCGCATCACGTACAGCGATTCCTTTGCGCTGAGAAAGCTCCTCAACAAGCCTGTAGGGGTCGGTAATATCGCTGCTTTCGTCGGTGTCGGCAACAATCACTTCAAAATCGACGCCGAGCATTTCTAAAATCTCGCGACGGCGCGGAGATTTGGATGCCAAAATGTATTTCATAGTTTGTTTGCAGAGAAAATTCTCTGTTCCTTTCGGTTGGTTTTGAACGCATAAATTTTAACGGATGCTCTGCATCCTACACCTCATCCGGCTCGTGACACTTGCCACCTTCCCCTTGAGGGGAAGGTGGCAAGTCCGATTTGCGGATTTGACGGATGAGGTGTAGGTCGCAAGGCGACCGTTCGTGCAGAATGTGTCTTTTATCTTTAACATCACATCGGGGGAAGAAAGCTTGGCTCCCTTCCCCACGGTGATTTATTTCTTCATCGAAATTGCTTTTTTTGCCGCCTCGGCAATCTTCGCGGGGGTGAGTCTGTACGCCTCAAGAAGCGCGGGAACGGTGCCCGAATGTCCGTAGGTATCGTTCATACCAACGCGGATAACGGGAACGGGACAGCTCTCGCAAATCGCCTCGGTAACGGCTGCACCGAGTCCGCCAATGATGTTGTGCTCCTCGGCGGTAACAAGCGCGCCGGTTTCGGCTGCAGCTTTTGCCAAAATGTCCTTATCGATGGGCTTGATGGTGTGAATATTGATGATGCGTGCGTCAATCTTTTCCTTTGCCAAAAGCTCCTTGGCTTCAAGTGCCATAGAAACCATCAGACCTGTTGCAACAATGGTAACGTCCTTGCCATCTGCTACGCAAACGCCCTTGCCAAGCTCGAACTTATATTCGGGGTTGTCGTTAATAACCGGAACCGCAAAGCGACCGAAACGGAGATAGAACGGGCCTTCGGTGGTCATAGCCGCTTCAACTGCCGCTCTTGCCTCAACTGCATCCGAGGGGTTGACGATGGTCATACCGGGGATGGTGCGCATCAGGGCAATATCCTCGTTGCATTGGTGGGTTGCGCCATCCTCGCCAACGGTGATGCCTGCGTGGGTCGCACCGATTTTAACGTTGAGGTGAGGGTAACCGATGGAGTTGCGAACCTGATCGAATGCTCTGCCTGCGGCAAACATTGCAAAGCTGGATGCGAATACCGTTTTGCCTGTGGTAGCAATTCCTGCCGCCACACTCATCATATTGCCCTCGGCAATGCCGCAATCAAAAAATCTTTCGGGGCACGCTTTTTTAAACTTGATGGTCTTGGTCGCCTCTGCGAGGTCGGCATCAAGAACCACAAAATCGTACTTATCTGCAAGCTCAACGAGCGCGGAGCCGTAAGCTTCTCTGGTAGCCAATTTTTCTGCCATTGTGATGCCCTCCTTACGCGTTCAGTTCAGCCAAAGCGGCGGCACATTGCTCATCGTTGGGAGCGGCGCCGTGCCAGTTGACCTTGTTTTCCATAAAGGATACGCCCTTGCCCTTGACCGTTTTGGCAACGATGGCGGTGGGCTTGCCCTTAACGGCTCTTGCTTCGCGGAATGCTTCCTCGATCTGCTCAAAATCGTGACCGTCAATGGTCTGTACAAAGAAGCCGAACGCCTCCAGCTTTGCTTCAAAGGGAGCAGGGCCGATGACCTCTGCAACGGGTCCGTCGATCTGCAAGCCGTTGAAGTCGAGAATGACGCAAAGGTTGTCCAGCTTATAGTGGGCGGCAAACATGCACGCCTCCCAAACCTGACCTTCTTCGCTTTCGCCGTCACCCACAACGGTGTAAACGCGGTAGTCCTTCTTGTCC
>JAZRKS010000012.1:0-3304 GCA_045646445.1 Eubacteriales bacterium
ATAATGATATAATAAATATGGAATCTTTACCAAAATCTGTTTGCCGCCATTGGCAGATTGGAGGGAACTATGAAAAAATACATTCTTGCCCTTGATGAAGGAACGACCAGCGCGCGTGCGATATTATTCGATCACGACGGCAGAATCGTTTCTATGGCACAACACGAAATCGCACAGATCTATCCCGCGCCCGGTTGGGTAGAACAGGACCCGATGGACATTTATGCAAATCAATATGCATCTCTCACCGAGTGCATCGCAAAGAGCGGCATCTCACCCGACGAGATCGCGGCGGTTGGTATTACCAATCAGCGCGAAACGGTGATTGTTTGGGAGCGTGAGACGGGCAGACCCATCTATAACGCCATCGTTTGGCAATGTCGCCGCACGGCAGACACCTGCGAGGAGCTTGAGCGTGCAGGGCACGCGGATTATGTTCGCAAGACCACAGGACTCCGCCTCGACCCTTATTTCAGCGGTACCAAGATCAAATGGATCCTCGACAACGTAGAGGGCGCACGCGAGCGCGCCAAGGCAGGTGAATTGATGGTGGGCACGGTTGACACTTGGTTGACTTGGAAGCTCACAGAGGGGCGTGTGTTCGTCACCGACCTCACCAATGCCTCTCGCACGATGCTTTGCAACATTCACACAGGTGAGTGGGATGAGCAAATGTTGAACATTCTCGACATTCCGCGCGAAATGCTCCCCGAAATTCGTAGCAGCAGCGAGGTTTACGGCCACTTTGAATGCATGGGTGCACAGCTTCCCATTGCGGGTATTGCAGGTGACCAGCAAGCCGCGCTCTTCGGGCAGGGCTGCTTTGAGGCAGGCGAGGCAAAGAACACCTACGGCACGGGCTGCTTTTTGCTTACACACACGGGCGAGAGTGCCATTCACAGCTCTCACGGCCTCTTGACTACCATTGCCGCTACCGAGGCAGGCAAGCCCATTGAATACGCCCTTGAGGGCAGTGTATTCGTCGGTGGCGCGGTCATTCGTTGGTTGCGCGACGAAATGAAGCTTATTCACGATGCAAAGGATAGCGAATATTTTGCCAAAAAGGTTGACGATTGCGGCGGCGTTTATTTCGTTCCTGCATTCACAGGTCTTGGCACTCCGTATTGGGATGCACACGCGCGCGGAACCATTGTGGGGCTGAGCGCAGGTGTGGGCAAGAACCACATCATTCGTGCGGCTCTCGAGGCAATCGCCTATCAAAGCGAGGATTTGCTTGCAGCCATGAACGCCGATATGCAAGGCGTAGAGAATGCAAACAAAATTCACAGTTTGCGTGTTGACGGCGGTGCATCGGCAAACGCACTCCTGATGCAAATGCAAAGTGACCTTTCGGGCATTGAGGTTTTGCGTTCCGCAAATCCCGAGGCAACGGCTGCAGGCGCGGCTTATCTTGCAGGACTTGCAGTAGATTTCTTCCACGATCGCAAGGAACTCAAAAACAAATTGGGAGCAGGCTCGGTTTACCATCCTGCTATTGATGAAGCAACGCGCGCCGAGCGCATGCAGGGATGGCACCGCGCCATCAAGGCGTGCCGCACCTTTTCGGAAAGTGAGGAATAAAATATGGCATTCAAAAAACAGGAACTTAGAGTTTTATCGTCCAACGGTGTGCATAAATTGGCAGGTGTGGTCTTTGTACCCACCACGCAAAAGCCGATCGGCTTTTTCCAGGTTGTGCACGGTATGACCGAATACATCGGCCGTTATGAGCGCTTTATGACAGAGATGGCAGAGCAGGGCTGGATCTGCTTCGGTCACGACCACCTCGGCCACGGCTATACGGTCAACAATGCAGGTGAGCTTGGCTTTATCGCATCCGAGAACGGTGCTGATCTGTTGCAGCGCGACGTCAAAAAGGTAGCCGATGCCGTTATCAAGCACTATACCCCCGAGGGCACAAAGCTCCCTTACGTGCTTATGGGGCATAGCATGGGCTCATTTGTAGTTCGTCTTGCAACCGAAAAGAAGTACGTTCAACCCAATAAGCTCATCGTTATGGGCACAGGCGGTCCCAATCCCGTAGCAGGCTTGGGATTGATGCTGATTAAGATTATCAAAGCATTGCGCGGCGAGCATCATATTTCCAAGCTGCTTGAAAACATGGCGTTTGGCAACTACAACGAGGCGTGGGGTGGTGGAACCGAAGCCGATCCCGACCCGTGGTTGACATCCGATTATGACGTACGTATGCGTTATAACGCCGATCCGCTTTGCACCTTCAAGTTCACCGTAAGCGCAATGGGCGACCTGATCACCCTGACCAAAGAAGCCAATCGCAAAGAGTGGTTTACCAATATGCCCAAGAACATTCCCGTTTTGTTGGTTTCGGGCGAGCTTGACCCCGTCGGTGATTTTACCGAGGGCGTGGAAAAGGTACAAACCAAGCTGATCAAAGCAGGTGTTCCGTCGGTTATGAAGATCTACGAAAATGCCCGTCACGAAATTCTCAACGACGTCTCCTATGGCGACGTTGTCAGAGACATTCTTGCGTTTTGTAAATAAGTGATTGCAATAGAAAAGGACGAAGAAATTTCCTCGTCCTTTTTTGTTGTGAATTATTTCAAATTCTTAGGCTTTTTGATGCGGTTGAGTTGCTTGTTGATCTTAAGCAATTCTTCCTTGGTAAAGGAAATGTTCATCATACCCATCATGCTGGTAAGACGCAGAACGGTAAAGCCGCCCATCATTTCCATAATGCCGCTGCCGGCATCCTTAAGGTTTACGCTAAAGCCGCCGGACTTCTTGCCCTTCTCTTCGCTCTTCTTGTTAGCGTCCATCTTCTTTTTGAGCTTGAGGCCCAAAGAGAGGAACCAGAGCTTACCGCGAGTGGACTTCATAATGGAAGCAACGGTATCGTTCAGGGAGTATCTGCCCTCAATTTCAACAACGTCGAACCAGTTGAGCACAGCGCCTACTTCGCGAAGAACGTAGTCGGGGTTCATTTCGTCAACCTTGCGGATGGTGCCCTCGTCGGTCAGGTCGCCGGCTTTTGCTACGATGGTGCTCTCGCCAACGTTCTTAACCTCAAAGTAGAAGAAGTGATCTTCAGCAGTCTTTTTGCCAATGCTTTCGCCGTTTACAAAGAGCTCAACCTCGGGCAGGTTGGAGTAAACGGTAACCTTGGTTACGTCCTCAACGCGGTCAACGTAACGCTTACCGCAAAGGTGAACGAAGGGATCTACCTCGGGAGATACGAGCCATGCCTTGTAAGCGTAGAAGGAGTCCTTCTTGTACTTACGGTCAATGGTAACAAGACCCTTGTGGTTTTGTCCGTTTTCGAAGT
>JAZRKS010000013.1:0-12918 GCA_045646445.1 Eubacteriales bacterium
GGGATTGCTGTTGCTTGCGGTTAAAATATTGAATCTCGTCAAGGTAGAGCAAAACACCGTTTGCGCCAAACAGGTTACCCGTTTCGGCAATGATCTCCTTGTCGTCTGCAAGAGATGCGGATGTGGCGTTGAGCTTGTAAAAATTCATGCCCGAGAGCTTTGCAATAATACTGGCGGGAGTGGTCTTGCCCGTGCCGGGGGGGCCGTAAAAAATCATGTTGGTAATACGGCCGCCCGCAAGCATACGGCGAACAACACCGCGCTCTCCGAACAGATGCTCCTGACCGACAATGCCGTCAAGATCGGTAGGCCGCAAAAGGTCGGCAAGCTGTGCGTGTTTCATATCGTGTCCTCACTTTTTTTGAAATACCTACCACTATTATAAACCATTGCGGCAATATTTGCAAGGTCTTTTTGCGCATTTTTTTGCAAATCGCAACAGGCACCTGCAATCAAGGGGCGCAAAGCATCCCCACGGGCGCAAAAGTTCTCGCAAATTTCCACCAAAGCTGCAACCGACAACTCCTCGGGCAAAAGACACTCTTGTGCCGCAAGGCGACAAAAAGAGGGAATCTTTTGGTCTCTTGCCGTGGGGATTCCAACGGAGGGCAGAGCGACCGTTGTTGCCAAGATCAAGCCGTGCAATCGCATCGAAACAAGAAACACGGCTCCGCGCAGGATCGCGCTGACGTCAGATGCCTCATCGACAAGAAAACATTTGCCGCCAAGGCGACGGGCGGCTTCTACGTTTGTGGGAATATCGGAGCGGTCAAGCGACAAAAAGATGGGGAGCAGGTTTTCTTTTCGGCAAATCATCCGCAGGGCGGCAATCACGGTGCGGCGGCTATCGGCGGTGTCCTTTCCCTCCTTAAGACAAACGCACACGTAACGGCAATTTCGCATCACGTCTATGCGTTTTAAGAGGGCATAGGTGCGAAAAATGGGCGGTGGCGAGAGCAAAAGTGCCGCATCCGCACCCAGATGCAGCTTGGCAGAGTCGATTTTTTGCGTGTGCAAAAAGCGTAGGGAATCTTCGTCGCGCAAGCTGATATAAGCACACCGCGCAAGCGTTTTTTGCAGAGCTCGGTGCGCACATTTGCCGTGCAAGGGGCCAATTCCTGCCGCATAAAGGATAGGTAAAGCAGAGCACCACTCCGCCAAGCGTAGCATACCCAAATAGTAGTATAGCGAAAGCTTTCCCGTAACGTTTTGTAAAAGCGAGCCACCACCGCACAAAAAGGCATCGGCACGCAAAAAGGCGACGGCAAGAGAGAAGGGATTTTTGCGGTTATAACATCTCACACCAAAACGGCGCGCATCTCTGCGTGGCTTTTTCGTCAGCGCCAAAATATGCATATCGGGGTAGTGGGTGCGCGTATATTCGATAAAGGCCTGCAAAATGGCATCATCACCAAAATTACCGCACCCGAAATATCCACCAATGGCAACCGTTGCCCGAGGGGGAACGTGAAGGGCTTTTGCATACACGTCCACCGTTTGTCGGCAAACGGACTGTGCATCGTATTCTTTTTTTAAGAGCACACGGCAAGCGGCTGCGCTTTCTTCTCGCAGGGCGGGGGAGTGCGCCAAAAGCAAGAGGTCTTGCAAAAGGCGTTGTGCCTGCGGCGCGTCCTTTCCGCGAGCGCAGAAGTTGGAAAGGGAAGCCTCCCAAAAGCTCTCCTCCCTCAAAATGCCGCCGTATCCCTCGTTGCCGCAGAGAATGACCGTGCAACCGCACGCGACGGCCTCAAGTGCCGCACGGGAGACGCCCACAAAAACATCTTGCTCTTGCAAAAGGGAAGGCATATCTTCTATTGCCCCCACGACCGAAACGCAACAAAACCCCAAAGCGTGGTTGATTTTTTGGGCACGTTCTGCAAGTTCGGGCATTTTTTCGCCACCGCCTGCAATGGTAATGCAAAGATTGGGAATTTCTTCTGCCAAACGTGGCGCAATCTCGCAAAGCAGCTCCGCACCGCGCGAGCAATCCCCATCAAGGCGGCTTGCAAAAAGGATTTGAAAAGCGGTAGAGGGTTCTTTTTTTGCAAGCGGTGAAAAGAGGGAAAGATCGATGCCGTTTGGGATCACACTGATGCGTTGCATTGGAATTTGATAAACGTTGTGCAGATAAGCGCGCAGATCTTCGCTGACGGCGATACTACGCTCTCCCCATCTGGATAAGAGCCGTCGCAAAGGTCCCGCACGGAATTTTGCATGCACGGTCACGATCTCGGCACAGCCCAAGTGTCGCACACCGCGTATCAAAAGCGCAGGAATTCTCGCGTGCGCGTGCGCGATCTCGAAGCCGTCACGCTTGATGAGCATTCGAATTTGATGCCGCAACGTCAGCAAACGCAAGGGAGAATGCGTGCCTAAAGGCATACAGATGTGCGAAATTCCGCACTTTTTCAATTTTTCCGCCTCTTTGCCGCCCGAGGATGCTACGCAAACCTCATGACCCGCGACGGCAAGTGCTCGGGCAAGCAAGGCTATGTGCGTCTCCGCTCCGCCAACATCCAGGCGGTCTGTCAAAATCAAAATTTTCATCTGCGGTCCCCTTCGCTTTTTTCGTTAGTTTTTCCAAGGCAGGCAGCTTTATGCATGCGTTGCACGGCGAGTGCTTTCGGCAAAAGGAAAAAAACGGAAAATCCTATCATTTCCTTGGCGAAATTGCATACATAGGTGCGTTTTTAGGCAAAAAAAGCGGCTTTTTAAGGGAACTTTTTTGGCAAAATGTGTTGACAATGTCAAATTACCGTGTTATAATATAATATAAATATAAAAGCACGCGGCGCGTCGCGCGCACGAAAGGCGCACGTCGAGACGTGAATTTCTTTTATGGAAAGGTTGTTATGTCAATGAAACATCAACAAATTCAGCTTGCAAGCAAGCGCAATTTCATCCGACTCATGGCTCTGGCTGTGATGCTCGTGCTGATGGTTTGTTGCACTGCTCTCTGGGTCAGCGCAGCAAACGATGAGATCGTTTTCGACCTCACCGGTGCGGGTTTCGAGCTCAATGAAAAGGGCTATTGGGAAAAAGAATATGCCGGCAGCAGCACCACCGTTACCGGTATTACTGTTACGGTTGGCGGCACACCCGCGCAAAGTGTTACCGCTACCTTGAACGATCCCAACGTAATCGACGGCTTCAACACCTTGACCGTTGTTTTTGACGGTGAAACGGTAGAGATCCCCGTAGAAATCACTCCTGCAGTTCTTGCATGGGCAGATGGCGTTAAGGGTAGCTCCACGGTAGAGTACAACGTAAACGGTGTGTACACCGGTGCGGTAACCATTCCCGCAGGTGCTCTCAACACCCAAGGCGTTGTAGCAGGTGACAACGTAGCAATTGCCAACGGCAACTACGAGGTTTCCTTCAACTTCGCAGGTTGCGGCTCCACCGCAGCATACGTAAACGTAGCACTCGATAACGAGAACTACACCGTGGCTCCTCTCCTTGTTGATATTACTGTTGCACCCGCTGCAATCGATAGCATCACTTGGGAAGGTCTTGAGGAATCCTTCGTTTACGGCAACGCAGCTCTTTTGAACGTTAGTGCACTTGGCAACGGCGAAATCCCCCTGACCGTTTTGGTTAAGGTTGGCGAGGAGTACCTTACTCTTGCCGAAGCATTTGGCGAGCGCGGTCTTGCAGCAGGCACCTACGAGCTGGCTGTAGCACCCGTAAGCTCCTACTACGTTTTGGCTGACGACGTTGTTATCGATAAGACCCTCACCGTTACCAAGGCGGTTTATGAGGTTGTTATCAAGGATGGCGAGTTCGTTAACAACGGTGAGCTCTCCAAGCCCGACGCAAGCCTTGGCTACACGCTTGTTGTAGAGGGCAAGGATGGCGCGTATATTCCCGAGTGGATTCTTTCCGCCATCACCTACACCTACACCGATGCAAAGGGCAACACCGTTGCAAAGGTTACCAACCCCGGCGTTTACACCGTAAAGGCAGTTATGCCCGAGCTGGATAGCGTTGAGGTAAAGATTGAAAAAGCAACCGCTACCATGACGGTTATCAGCATTTATGAGGTTATTCCCACTCCCGACGGTGCAATCGTTATCATCGGTCAAGGTGGTATCGCTACCTCTGTTCAAACCGGCGTAACCGTTCCCGAAAAGATCGCACGTCCCGCACTCCGCGGTCTTGATGCTTACAAGGCATACACCCTTACCATCAACGGCGCAGGCAACCAGGTATTCAGCGTTCGCATTCCTGTTTCTCAGGATCTTGTAGGCAAGAACCTTTTGGCTCTTACCGAAGCTGACCTTTACATCTACAATGCAGCCGCAGGCACTAAGGAAGCAGCAAACACCAAGTACACCGTATCCTTGAGCGAGGACGGCCTCTACTATATTATTGAGGGCTACGTTTCCGCAGGTGAAATCACCTTCCTGATCGCTCCCGAGTACGATGCTCCTTTCTTTGCATCTCCCGTTGGTATCGCACTGCTCGTTCTTCTGGCACTCATTCTGATCATCGTTATCCCCATGGCTATCGGTTTGATGCTCGTTCGCATTGAAAGAAGCGGTCGCAACCCCATTATCTCTATTGAAACCAAGGGCAACGCTCCCGCAGTTCAACCCGTTGTTATTCCCGACAAGATCGGCAGCGCCGATGAAATTGTTGAGAGCGGTCTTAACGATATGGCTGACACCCTCTTCCAAGAGGTTCCCGCAGAGGAAGAAGAGTACGAGGTTGACGCTACCGATGCTACTGCCGAGGCTATGGCACAGTTCCAAAAGGAACTTGCTGAATTTGACCTTGAAGCATATGAAGCAGCACAAATGGCTATTGCAGGTGCAGCTGCAGAGGAAATTGCCGATGAGCTTGCACGCAAGCTGATGGAAGAGGTTCCTGCCGAAACCGCAGATATCGACGACGAGGTTAAGCAAACCGTTGCTGATTTGATGGCAGAAAACTTCAATGAGTCTGCAGACGCAACCGATGCAATCGCCCTCATCACCGAGGAAGAGGTTGCAGAGGAAGAGCCTGTTGTTGAAGAAGAGGTTGTTGAAGAACCCGTTGTTGAAGAGGTTGAAGAGGTTGTTGAAGAGCCCGTAGTTGAAGAAGTTGTTGAGGAAGTTGTAGAAGAGGTTGCCGAGGAAGTAGTTGAAGAAACTGCAGAGGAAACCGAAAACGACGAATCCGACGACGATGACGACGATTCCTTTGGTGGATTCGGCTCCATGCCTCTTGAATACATCGACGCAATTGCAGAGGCTGAACGCTATGCCGAAATGCTCGAGCAAGAGCGCCGCGGTGAGGTTCAACTCGTAACCCGTTACCGTCGCAGCTATCTGTCCCGTCTGGCACAGTCTCAAGGCAGCATTCAAGATTACTACAACGCAATCAAGAACTTGTTGCTCTCCTACAGGGGTGTTAAGAGCCGCATCAGCTGGAACTTTGAGTCCTTCAACGTTGGCAGAACACCTCTTGCTAAGTTCAATGCAAAAACACGTACTCTCTACGTTTACATCGCACTCGATGCAGAAGAGTTGGCTGACACCAAGTACAACTTTACGGATATGTCCGCAAAGAAGAAGTATGCAGCCGTTCCCGTACTGCTTAAGGTTAAGGGTGACCGCAAGTTCAAGCACGCTCTTGAGCTCATCACCAAGCTTTGCGAAGAAAAGCTCCAACTGCCCAAGAAGAAGGTTGTTGAAGAGGTTGACTACAGAATGCCCTTCAAGACCACCGAAGAGCTGGTTAACGAAGGCATCGTTAAGATGCTGGTAGCTGCTATTCCGCTCACCGACGTTGCACCCCAAGAGGCTGCAATTGAGGAAGCTCCCATCGAGGAAACCCCTGTAGAAGAGGTTGCAACCGAGGAAGCAATTGCAGAAGAAGCAATTGTTGAAGAAGTTGTTGAAGAAGTCGTTGAAGAAGTCGTTGAAGAGGACATCGAAGAGGAACCCGTTGAGGAAGTCCTCCCCGGTGTTGTAGCAATCGAAACAGCTCCCGTTGAGGAGGCTCCCGTAGAGGAAGCTCCCGCAGAGGAAGTTGTTGAAGAGATTGTTGAAGAAGCTCCCGTTGAGGAGGTTGTCGAAGAGGATATCGTTGAGGAAGAACCCGTAGAGGTTGTTCTCGGCGAAGAAGAACCTGTTGAAGAAACCAACGAAAACGCTTAATTCCCAACAGTTCAGTCAACTGTTTGCAAAAGCATAAGGCGGCGCCGGTAAAAGGGTCAGACTCCATTGAAACTTTTACCGGCGTCTGTTTTTAAAATACTCGAGCAAATAAAGGAGAGTAAATATGAAGGCTTATCAAATTATCGCTTGGCTTTTGGCGTTATCCTGTTGCCTTGGCGTAATGGTGGCGTGCAATCCCTCTCAAAAAGAAGAAAATACCACGCCCACCGTAACCGAGCCAGAGGGCTCTGCTCCTGCGGCTCTCACTCTGCATTACGTAGCGGCTTCGGGTGTTGCCGAGTCAACGCTCAAGGCAGATATTGCCAAGGCGTTGAATATCGCCGCCGGTACGGCTATTGAAATTGACGGATCGTATGATCTTGCTATCTCCGGCAAATATACCGTTACCTGCACGTGGGGTAGCCAAACCGCACAGGTCTCCGTTTGGATCTATGCCAACTCCGTAAACGTAACCGTTGACGGCTTGCCGTATAGCATTGGTGACGAGGCTCACCTCAACTACAAAAAGGCAGTAGACTCCAACAACTTTACAAGCTGCATCAGCATCACCGATAGCCTTGGCAACGCGCTCAATTTTACAAAAGAGAAAAGATCGATGAACTTTGAGAACAGAGAAGGCCTCTACGTGGTTTACTACAAGGCAACCGACGCGGCAGGGCAAGCGTTCACAGTTCGCGTTCTCTATGACGTAACCTACGAGCACTACATTTCCGTTGCAAACGGTCCGGCTCTTGCCTTTGAGGAGAGCGCAAGCTTTACTGCCGATTTTGACGGTGCTACCGGCGTTTGGCTTGAGGATTCCAACGGCAAAATCGATCCCGCGCTTTATGAGATCCAAGAGAATGCCGTTGTTTTGAAAAAAGCGTATTACGAAGCTATGGTAGGCAAAAGAATGGCTGTTAAGGTATGCTCCGATAACGGTTTTACCTACTTCTACGCAACCGTATACGATATGGAAGGCTACGATGAATATCTCAAGCACAGTCTTGAGGCGCTGATCTCCTATCAGTCCTCCTACGCTACCTTTGAATGGACCGAGGAAGCACCCGAGGGCATTTCATTTGAGTACGGCTATCACTACACCAAAAAGGCAGGCCCCAAGGTTGAGCAAACCGCGCTTGTATTCCGCACGATGGGCAAATATGGCACAGTATCCTTTGATCTTTACGTTAAGGATTCCTTCAACACCGCAGGCAATAAGGATATGGAATTCCAGCTCTTTGGCGGTGCAAAGTTCGTATCTGTTGTTGATGCCGACGGCAATTCTCTCCCGATCGTTGATAAGAACGATAAGCCCCACGTTGTGCTCACAACCGGCAAAACCTATCACATCGTTTTGGATATCAACGAAGCTCCCATGTTTAAATTCTACATCTGGGGCGGCAGAACCGTTGACCTTTACTATTACAACTTTGTTTTGGGCGAGCCCCAATACACATACGTTCTCGATGACGCTAAAAAGAGCGTTGTTTGCTACAAGGGCGAAGAAGAGTACGGCTATTTTGCATGGCCCACCGTTACCAAACTGGGTGACGGCCGCCTGATGGCTGTTTCTTCCGGTATGCGTAAGGCGCATATCGATATTGAAGGCAAGCTTGTGGGCTGGTTCTCCGAGGACGAGGGCAAGACATGGAGCGAGCCTCAGGTATTGGCAGATACTCTGTTGGATGACCGCGATGCAGGTGTTGTTTATTGGAACGGCAAAATCATCGTTTCTTGGTTCTGCGCATCCAAGGTATATTACATCAACAATAATGCGGCTGCTTACGGTGAGTGGGCGGCAGGCATTGATGATGATTACGATACCAAGTATATGGGTGGTAACTACATCATCAGTGAGGGCGGCGGCAAGACCTGGAGCGACATTTACAACATGCCCGAGGGTATGTTTACCCCTCACGGTCTTATCGTCAACCCCGAGGGTGGCTTGACCTCTGTCGGTTACCTCAAGTATGATAAAGTAAATAAAAGGTGGGGTAGCGGCATTGCCGTTAGAACCACAACGGGTGAAATGAACGAGAACGGCTTTGTTTGGTCGGATGCGATCGTTATTGCCGATCCCGCAACGCAGTATGATTGGGATTTCCAAGAGCCTTACGGCATTTATAATGACGAGGGCGTGCTCATTGTTGTGATGCGTGCCGACGAGGGACTCTATCAATGTGAGCTCTATCCCGGCAAGAACGAGTTTACCATGTGGCGCAAGATTGCAATGGTGCAAGAGGCACCTGCGCATATGTTCCGTCACAGCAGCGGTGTTTTGGTTATGACCTACGGTTACCGCGGTATTTACTACGATAACGGCAACTATGGCGGAAAAGCCTATGCACCCAACAAAAACAATGACGTTATGGGCGTTCGCGCAAGAGTCAGCTACGATGGCGGCATGAACTGGTCCACCGAGTATGTTCTTACCACCGACGGTGAAATTACCGACCTTGGTTACAGCTCCTCTGTTGAGCTTTCCAACGGCAAGATTTTGACCGTTTTCTATCAAAGAGGCGAGTTTGAAACCAAGGCATCCATCTATCAGGTTGTTTGGGAGCTGCCCGAGCGCCAAACGGGGGAGGTAACCTTAACCTTTGTGGGCGGTGAAGCAATGAGCGGCACGACCGATAATGGCGACGGCTTGTTTATTACAAGCATCAGCGGTCAGGTAGGCGAAGAGATCGTTCTCCCTGCAAACCCCACCAAGGCAGGCTTTACCTTTGGCGGTTGGTATCTCGACTATGCAGGTACCATGCCCTTTACGGGTACCGTTTACGAAAAGAATGTTACCCTTTACGCAAAGTGGGTTAAGAACTGATCAAATTGTATAAATTCAGAGCGGCAAGCGTGCTTGCCGCTCTTTTTTTAAAAAAAGTATTTACAAATCACACCAAATTGTGTATAATAATAAGTAGAGATCATTCACGGAGGGTTTTTATGAAAAAACAAAACCTACTTCACCGTGTGGCGGCAAGCATTCAAGCAGCGGAGCGCTCGGTTGCCGTTGCCATCAATAGCACGCAAAAGGAATTTCAAGAGACCGTACAGGCGGTTCGCGAACGTGACCCGGCTGCGCGTAGCACGGCAGAAATTCTGCTTTTGTATTCCGGCGTTCACGCCATTATGGCACATCGTTTGGCGCACAACCTGCAAAAAAATAAGCATTATTTTGCGGCACGTGCCGTTAGCCAAGGTGCAAGACACCTCACAGGCATCGAAATTCACCCCGGTGCCACCATCGGCAAAAACTTTTTCATCGACCATGGAGCCGGTGTTGTAATTGGAGAAACCACCGAAATCGGCGACAACTGCACGCTCTATCAGGGCGTCACTCTTGGCGGTACGGGTAAGGACGTTGGCAAGCGCCACCCCACCCTTGGCAACAACGTTATGGTTGGTGCAGGTGCCAAGGTGCTTGGCCCCCTTAAGGTGGGGGATAACAGCAAAATTGCCGCAAACGCGGTCGTGCTCCACGAGGTGCCCGAAAACTCTACCGCAGTCGGCATTCCCGCAAAGGTGGTTCGACGCGACGGCGTAAAGATCAGCAACGAGCAGCTCGACCACGTTCACATCCCCGACCCCGTAGCGCAACAGTTTGCGCGTATGGAGCGCACCATTGAAGAATTGCGCGCCGAGGTGGCAGAGCTGAAGGCAAAGCAAGAATAAAGGAGAAAGAAAATGAAAGAACGCGGAAGATTTATCGTGTTTGAAGGAATAGACGGTGCGGGCAAGACCACACAGATCGAGCTTTTGGCAAAGCGCTTGCGAGAGCAGGGAAGAGCGGTCTACTGCACGGCAGAACCCACCGAAACGGTGAGCGGCGGACTTTTGCGTGATGCGCTTTCGGGCGTTTCCCGTCGCACGGTATGCGAAATGGCGGCAATGTTCGTCTTTGACCGCATCCACCACAACGTTAACCCCGTCAACGGTATTCAAAAAATGCTTGCCGACGGTTTCGACGTTATTTGCGACCGCTACTATTATTCTTCCTTGGCATATCAGGGCAGCGGAACCGACCCCGAGTGGGTAGGCAATATGAACCTCAATTGCCCCGAGATCATGCGCCCCGACGTTTGCATCTTCCTTGACCTCACCCCCGAGCAGAGCATGGCGCGCATCAATCGTGGGCGTGCAACGCAAGAGATTTACGAAAACGAGGAAAAGCTTACCCAAGTTCGCAATCAGTTCTACCGCGTGTTTGAACAGTTGCGCGAGCGCGACAACATTCAAATTGTGGATGCCTACCGTTCGGTTGAAGAGATCCACAGCGATATTGTAAAATTGACGGACCAAATTTAAAAACATAAAAATTTATAAAGGAAAGGAAAACCGTTATGAAATCTGTAAAAGCTCAAAACACCACCACCTTTGTAGCAGGCCTGCTTTGCGCCGCAACCCTCGTTGCTATCCCCGTTCTCAAGGTTGTATACTACATCAAAAAGTGATGATCAAACAGAAAAAAGGACGAGAAATTTCTCGTCCTTTTTTCTTTGAAAAGTTATTAAAAAAGTAGATTATGCATCCTTGTCTTTGATACGCTGTTCAATTTCACTCAAATCGAGAGGCTTATACTCATTCAGCTTTTTCTGATTGTATTCCTTTGTAAAATAATCTACCATTTTGCGCATAGTTTTATTATAATCACGGAGCTCGATGTGGTTATATGTGTCAAAATAAATATGCTTGGATTTTTCAATCAGTGCATCGATGCCTTCGGTCTTGCCCAAACGGAACATACAAGTTGCGATATCCAATAGCGTTATGGCGTGATTCGCATGCGTACCGCCTATGGGATACGCATCAAAGCCCTGCTTGTCGGGATACATAAACCGTTCAATAACGTCCACACTTTCCTGAAAATGAATCATCGCATTTTCGTAGTCACCCATATCAAAATAGCGACGTCCCACTTGGGCGCAAGCTATGAAAAACTCCTGCCATTCTATGTCTTTAAGAGCTTTGGCTTCCGTCATTCCTTCCTCGCCCTTAATATGACTCGCGGAAAGGCGCATTTTGTCTTGTACCATATAGGGATATATATATGGTAGTGTTTCAATGATTTTTTTAATATCCTCGTAGTGATCTTGCCCCTTTAAGATTTCCAAGCACGTGTAAATATGGATCATATTTGCCTTTGTGCGGCAGGTGCAGAAAACATCTTGTGATATACTGATGATATGACTTCCAAGCTCAAATGCTTTGCTAATGATTTCATCCCCACGGTCAATATTATATGCATACAACTCAAATAGCTCAGTTTTGAGCTGAATAGAGGCAGGATAGATTTTCAGACCATCCAGCAGAATTTGCTCGGCTTTTTCAAAATTGCTCCAAAAATATTTGCCATATTCCAGACGGATATCTTCAATTTCTTTGTCGACATTCTTCACGTCAAAATCAAAAAGCTCATCAAGAGTCACCTTAAAAAATGCTGCCAATGTGGGGATCATTGTCATATCGGGGTAGGATGCTCCCATCTCCCATTTTGAAATCGCCTGCGCGGAAATGTTCAGTGAAGCGGCTAACTGTTCTTGCGTGAGATTGTTTGCCCTGCGCAGTTCACGAATTTTATTACCGAGATTCATATTGTTTACTCCTTTTGTTCTATTGCGGAGGCGCCTTCCGTGATATCATTATATCATACCCAACAAATGAAGTCAAACACCCCGTTCTTGAATTTTTTCAACCATTGGTTGGGGCGGTTGTGTGGGAGCATGTAAATAAAAACCGACGCGTGTAGCCATTTTTGTTGCACGCGTCGGTTTATGATTGATCTTTAATGGATTAGTATTGTCTACCCCAAATAACCATATGCTTTGCAGGCTTGCCGCAGCAAACGCAAGTATCGGCGAGGTGATCCTCAACGAAGGGGATGCAGCGCGATTTTACGCCGCCGGTGACGTCCTTGAGCTTTTCTTCGCACTCGGTTTCTGCGCACCACATTGCCTTGATGTAGCCCTCTTTGTTAGTGGCAATATCAAGGAATTCCTCATAGGTGCGCGCCTCATAGGTGCGGTTGGTTCTGTTCTCAAGTGCGCGGTTGTAAAGCTCCTCGTGAACCTTTTGGAGTGCCTTTTCAACTTCTTCAACGAGGTTGTCAAGGGATACAAAGGTCTTTTCACGGGTTACGCGGCTAACGAGCACGCAGGAGTTGTTTTCGATGTCACGGGGGCCGATTTCAAGACGGAGCGGAACACCCTTCATCTCGTATTGCGCATACTTCCAACCGGTGGAGTTGTCGCTATCGTCGAGTTTTACGCGCAGAGTCTTGGAGAGCTGCGCCTTAATTTCGGCTGCCTTTTCAAGCACGCCTTCCTTATGCTGTGCAACGGGAACGATAACCACTTGAATGGGCGCGATCTTGGGGGGGAGAATGAGGCCGTTGTCATCGCCGTGCGACATAATGATGGCACCGATCATACGGGTAGAAACGCCCCAAGAGGTTTGGTGGGGATATTTGAGCGTGTTGTCACGCGCGGTGAATTTAATATCGAATGCTTTTGCAAAGCCGTCACCAAAATAGTGGGTGGTACCGCCTTGCAGAGCAACACCGTTGTGCATCATGGGCTCAATGGTGTAGGTCTCCTCAGCACCTGCAAACTTTTCCTTCTCGGTCTTTCTACCGGTGTAAGCGGGGATAGCGAGGGACTCTGCATAAAAGTCCTCATAAACCTTGAGCATTTGCAGGGTTTCCTGTCTTGCTTCTTCCTCGGTCTCGTGCATGGTGTGACCCTCTTGCCAGAGGAACTCTGCGGTGCGCAGGAAG
>JAZRKS010000014.1:0-4401 GCA_045646445.1 Eubacteriales bacterium
AACCCCTACCGACTCACCCACGATCTTCAGCTGATCGATGGCGGCGGGACGGTACACGTCACACGCGACGAGCAGGGGATTTTTGCCCTTCTTTTTATACATTGCCGCGATCTTTGCGGCGTGGGTAGTCTTACCTGCACCCTGCAAGCCCACCATCATAACGACCGTAGGAGGCTGGGAAGCAATCGTCAATTTGGATTGCGAGCCGCCCATCAGGCGTGTGAGCTCCTCGTTTACGATCTTAACGACCTGCTGCGCAGGAAGCAAAGAATCGAGTACCTCGGAACCGACCGCACGCTCGGAAACGATTTTGATAAAATCACGAACTACCTTAAAGTTAACGTCAGCCTCAAGCAGTGCGAGCTTGATTTCTCGCATACCCGCTTTAACGTCGGCTTCGGTAAGTTTACCCTTGTTGCGAAATTTCTTAAAGGCGTTGTTTAACTTTTCGCCCAAACTTTCAAACATTTACGCACTCCTTTCGTTATTACCCTCCAACGGTTTCCAAAAGCTTTTGCGCAGACTCGCGAACCTTGCCCGCAATGCCCTCTCGTTCCATTAACGAAATGAGCTCCTCTGTTTGTTCCTCCAAGGTTTGAAAGCGCTTTGCAAGCCCTAACTTTTCCTCATAGAACATAAGCTCCTCGCCCGCCTTTTTGATCAGCTCGCGAACACCCTGTCTGGAAATACCGATCTCCTCGGCAATCTCTGCCAAAGAGAGATCATCGTTATAATAGTAATCCAGCACCGTTCGTTTCCGCTCCGAGAGCACGTCGCCGTAAAAATCGAGCAAATAACCGATTTCAAGGTTCTTTTCAAACATCTTGTTTTCACCTCCAAATAGGTGTAAAGCAAATTGCTTTACATAGTATATCATAAGAGTTCCCTTTTGTCAACACTTTTTTGAAATTTTTTTCGTCTTTTTTTCGTTTTTGTTGCAGTTGTGCTTAAAATATGATATAATGAAGAAAAAACTATGGAGAACACTATGAAAAGTGATGCTTGGGTAAAGAAAAATATGCCTTCGATGGTCGGCAAAACCGTTGCTATCAGCGGTGCGACGGGTGGAATTGGGCAAGAACTGTGCCGCCACTTGGCAGGACTTGGAGCCACTCTTTTGTTCCTTGACCGTAACAGTGAGCGCTCGAATGCTTGGATTGAAAAATTAAAAACGGAGTTCCCCACTCTCAATGTGCGCCATTTGCGCCTTGACCTTGCCGATTTTGATACGGTTCGCTCCGTCACAGAAGAATTGCTTGCCTCCCCACCCGATTATTTGATCTTTAATGCAGGGGCTTATCACATTCCACGCTATACTTGTGACACGGGACACGATAACGTTTTTCAAATCAATTTTGTGGCTCCCTACTATATGGCGCGCACGCTTTTGCCCGTCATGCGCGAGCGTGGCGGTCGCATTGTTGCCGTTGGCAGCATTGCACACAACTATTCGCATATCGACCTATCGGATGTTGAGTTCTTGACGCGCAAGCAGTCCTCAAAGGTTTACGGCAATGCAAAGCGCTTTTTGATGTTCTCGCTGTTCGGTCTTGACAAGGACGGCAACACGATCACAATCGCGCACCCGGGCATCACGTTGACAAACATCACGGCGCACTACCCCAAGTTGATTTATGCCATTATCAAGCACCCGATGAAGGTGATTTTTATGTCTCCGCGCCGCGCATCGCTCTCGATTTTGGCGGCAATGGTGCAGGATGGCGGAAAGAACGAGTGGTTTGGTCCTTCCCTTTTTGACATTTGGGGACTGCCAAAAAAGAAGCTGCTGAAAACTTGCTCGGCTGATGAGGCGGCACAGATTTGCAGTGAAGCAGGAAAAATATACAATCAACTCTTACTGTAACCAAAAACTTTGAAAGGAGAAACCAAATGTCAAACTATCAATTTGTTTGCAAAGAATTGATCCAAAAGGGCTGGTCTGGCGACAAAAAATACTGTGTCATTGACAAAGAGGGTAATAAATTTTTGCTCCGTGTTTCTCCTATCGAGCAATACGAGCGAAAGAAAAGCGAATTTGAGCTGATGCAGCAAGTCGCGGCGCTCGGTATTCCCATGTGCAAGCCCTTGGAATTTGGCACATCTGACGAGGGCGTTTACTCTGTTCAAACTTGGATAAACGGTGTGGATGCAGAAGAAAATATACACCACTACACAAGTGAAGAACAGTATGCCTACGGCTTCGCATCGGGGCAAATACTCAAACAAATTCATACGATTCCCGCCCCTGATGAGTGTGAGGATTGGGAAACCTATTTTAATCGTAAGGCAGACCGCAAAATCAAAATGTATGAGGAATGTCCTATCAAATGCGAGAAAGGTCAGGCGTTTATCGACTATATCAACGCCAACCGACATTTGCTCAAAGGCAGACCGAGAACCTATCAGCACGGCGATTATCACATTGGAAACATGATGATCGGCGTGGATAAAAAGCTCTATATCATCGACTTCAATAGAAACGACTTTGGAGACCCTTGGGAAGAATTCAACCGCATTGTTTGGTGCGCGCAAGCCGCTCCCCACTTTGCCAGCGGAATGGTGAATGGATATTTTGAAAACGATGTTCCTATGGATTTTTGGAAATTGCTTGCACTTTATATCAGCAGCAATACCCTATCCTCTGTAGCTTGGGCAATTCCGTTTGGCGAAAAAGAAATTCAAGTAATGCTGAAACAAGCAAAGGATGTTCTCTCATGGTATGACAATATGAAAAATCCTGTTCCAAGTTGGTATATCGAAACAAAAACCGTCTCTTATGAAAACAAACAAGCATAAATTGTGCACTTTCTATTGACAAACTGTCAAAAATGATGGTATAATTCTCTTGATACAGAGTTCCTTTTTGAAAGGAGATAGACACATGAAAAATGGATTTTTGAAGGTTGCCGCCGCCACTCCCGTGGTGCGCTTGGCTGACACAAAAGCAAATGCCGAGGCACACATCGCGCTAGCGCAAAAGGCGTATGCCGAGGGTGTGCGCGTGCTTGTCTTCCCCGAATTGTCTCTCACGGGGGCTACCTGCGGTGATTTGTTTGCAACCGACACACTTTTGAATGCTGCACAAGATGCTCTCGAGGCTTATCTTGATGCAACGGCTGAATTGGATATGATATCGGTTGTGGGTCTTCCCCTCTCGGTTGGTGCTCAGATCTCCAATGTTGCCGCTGTTTGCCACAAGGGAGAGGTGCTTGGTTTTGTTCCCAAAACGCGCACTCGCCGCAATGCACGTCAATTCGCGGCTGCTTCCGATCTCTCGCACGAGATCGTATGGAATGGCAAGCTCGTTATACTCGGTACACAACAGGTCTTTTCCTGCTCTACTCTCCCCTCATTGGTTTTGGCAGTGGAAATTGGAGAAGATATTCAAGAGCTCTACGCCCCCTCTTTTTGGCACAGCGAGGCAGGGGCTACTGTCATTTGTCACCCTGCGGCAATGGCCGAGATCGTAGGCAAAAAGCCCGCGCTTGATGTGATCCTTTGTGCGCACACCGCGCGCACGCACACCGCTTATATCACATCTCTTGCGGGCGACGGTGAATCGACCACCGACAACGCCTTTGGCGGCAAAAAGTTGGTGGTTGAAAACGGTGAGGTAGTTGCCACCTCTGTTCCCTTTGACGGCTCGGAGCTTTTGATTACCGAAATTGATCTGGAAAGACTGATGCACGATCGCAGAACATCCGATTTTTGCGAAATCGATGATTGCTATACCAAGGTTCCCTTTTCTCTTGAAATTAGAGAAACAAAGTTGACACGAAAGCTTGATGCCACACCTTTTTTTCCGGTAGCGCCCGCTGAGCTTGCCGCACACTGCGAGCGCGTTTTAACCATCGCCGCGGCAGGACTGAAAACGCGCATTGTTCGCGCGTGGGCAAAAAAGATTGTGGTTGGTATTTCGGGTGGTCTTGACTCCACCTTGGCGCTTTTGACAATGGTTCGTGCAATGGACTCTCTTGGCCGTCCGCGCACCGACATTGTTGCAGTCACAATGCCCTGCTTTGGCACGACTGCGAGAACCAAAAGCAATGCGACCGTTCTTTGCGAGGAGCTTGGTGTCACCTTTAAATGTGTGGATATTTTTGATGCAGTCAACGTGCACTTCCGCGATATCGGACACGATCCCGCGGTTCGCGACGTCACTTATGAAAACGCGCAAGCGCGCGAGCGCACACAAGTGCTCATGGACATTGCCAACGATTGTGGCGGTATGGTCATTGGTACGGGCGACCTCTCGGAGCTGGCGCTCGGTTGGGCGACCTACAACGGCGACCATATGTCGATGTATGGCGTGAATGCCTCCATTCCCAAAACCTTGATCGGTCACGTGGTAAGACACTGTGCAAACGAGGCAAAGGCAAACGGACAGGATAAGGTTGCGGC
>JAZRKS010000015.1:0-4623 GCA_045646445.1 Eubacteriales bacterium
AGAAGGTCGCTACAAGGGCACCATTGTTTATTCCCCAAATGGCGGACATTAGCTCTGGTGGAATGCTGAGCCGATAGGAGATTAAATTTCAACACAGTTAAGCTGATGTTTCTTCGGCCTCCCTCCGGGAGGGAGGTGGCGAGCATCGCGAGACGGAAGGAGAACGCGGCACTTGCGGACACCTCTCGCAACAAACCGAGCGCTTCTTTTTTGTGCACGCAAGCTCCTTCAGTCGCCTTCGGCGCCAGCTCCCTCCCGGAGGGAGCCCTATATTAGTGCACCTATGCAAAATAATCACACAAAAGGTTTTGACACTTTTACAAAATCATGAAAGTCAAATTGCAAACAAAACGGAGAACGTAATGAAAATTGCTGACATTACAATCAAAAACGGAATATGTCTTGCCCCTTTGGCAGGGGTGAGTGACCGCACCTTTCGCGCGATGGCGCGCAGGTTCGGCGCGGAGTACACCGTGAGCGAAATGGTGTCGGCAAAAGCTCTCTGCTATGAGCAGTTGTGCAAGCGTCCCGTCACCGAGGAACGCACCAAAACCGCTCCCCTTGCGGCGGTCCTTGCCGAGGAGCTCCCCATGGCGGTGCAGTTGTTTGGAGCTGAACCCGAATTCGTCGCTCGCGCGGCGGCGCTACTCGAGAGCAATGACTATCGCGGATGCATCAGCGAGGTTCCGCCATCGATCATTGACATCAATATGGGATGCCCGATGGCAAAGATCGTGGGAAACGGTGAGGGCTCGGCTTTGATGAAAAACCCTGTTTTAGCCGCAGACGTGGTGCGAAAAACGGTTGACGCCGTCAAAATTCCCGTCACCGTCAAAATTCGCGCGGGTTGGGACAAGGATAGCATCAACGCGGTGGAGCTTGCCAAGCGTCTTGCCGATGCAGGTGCTTCGATGATCTGCGTGCACGGCCGCACAAAGGAGCAGATGTATTCGGGCAAAGCCGATTGGAGCATCATTCGCGCCGTCAAAAAAGCGGTGGATGTTCCCGTTGTGGGCAACGGTGACATTTTCTCGGCGGCGGATGCTCTCTGTATGTTTGAAGAAACGGGCTGCGACGGCATTATGGTGGCGCGCGGCGCGCAAGGCAACCCGTGGATTTTTGCCGAAATCCTCTCTGCCATTGAAGGAAAAGAATACACTCCCCCAACGTTTGAAGAACGGTTTGCGGTCGCGCTCGAGCACGCACGCGGATTGGTTCATGAAAAAGGCGAGCGCGTTGGCGTTGCAGAAAGCCGCAAGCACCTTGCTTGGTATCTGCACGGCATGCGCGGCGCGGCAAACGCACGCAACGCGGTGATGCAAGCAACCACACTTGCAGAAATCGAGCAAATTTTGGCGTCTCTTTTATAAAAGTTAAGCAGTAAATTTCACACGAGTTGGCGAAGCAATGAACATTAAATGCCTCCCTTGTGTAAAGGGAGGTGCCGAGCTTGCGAGGCGGAGGGATTGTATGCGTTGGAGTTTTAAGGAAACAATCCCTCAGTCAAATGGCTACGCATTTGACAGCTCCCTTTACACAAGGGAGCCATTAGCATGTTCCACGCAATCTAAAAAACATCAACTCTCCCAAAAATAATAGCGAAATTATAAATAAGCATTGACTTTTTTGGGATTTCGTGGTATGATAATAAAAGAAACAATGACAAGTACCCACAGGAGGATAGAATAAATGGCTGATACAAGAGCTAAAGTAGAGGGCAAGTACCTCGAATATTTGGAGAAGCCGCTGGTTCGCGAGGGCAACACCATTTGCTATGGCGATATGAGCGAAAAGTGCATTTTGGTTTTGGAAATTATGTCTTACAAAGAAGTGGACGGCAAAAAGCTGCCCAAGGACGTTTTTATTCAGGTCATCGATTCCAAAGACCCTAACAAGATTCTCAAGCAAGGCAAAAAGGAAGGTCTTTACGACGCCTTTAGCGTAGGCTTGGTTTGGTTGGATCTTGCACTGAAGGCTAACTAAAATTCATAAAAAAGACGGGATAGCAAATTCGCTATCCCGTCTTTTTGGTTTTTATTCGTTAGGTTGCCAAGGCAGCCTCTTTCAGCTTTTCAACAGTTTCTTCAATCAAGGGGTTGATGCGTGCTTCAACACCGTTCATTGCAGTACCGTAGGGGTTGCTGGTTGCGGTTGCAAGGCTTTCCAGCATATCCTCAAGTCCTCCCCAGTCATACATCAGGGCGATATCGTAAACCATCGAACGTCTGATCATATCGATAACTCCGCGCGAGCCGTTGTCGGGTGCTGCGTTGAGGTAGATGGTTCTATCGTAGTATGCGTACATGGTGGACTCGTGCAGACTGGAGTAAACTGCCATGATCTGCATCATACGCTGTGCGTATTCGTTGTTTGCCGTCATGCTGGGAATTGCCCAAAGGTGCGCCCAGTTGTTAAAGTAAACAAGGCTGTGGTAATCCTCGCCTTCCTCGTAGAGCGGGCAAGGCAGAATGCCGTATTCGAACTCGGCACGGGGGTAAATTTCCATTCTAACCTCAAACAGTGCGCAGTCCATAAACAGAACGTCGCCTGTCAGGAAGTTATCGTTAAGAACCGAGGACATGCTATGCGGGATCCAAGGTGCGGAAATGACGTGGTTGAAGTGATCGTAGATATAGTTTGCAACGTTTTGGTTCTTTTCGGTGTGAATGGTGAGCACAGGAATGCCCTCTTCGTTCTTGGTGGTGATACGTCCGCCCGAAGAGTAGAAATACCAAATTGCAGAGTTGAAGTATTGGAAGTAACCAATGGTGTCGCCCTTATCAACAACGCTCAAGTCGTCGCCGTCGGTTTCGTCGGCATCAATGCTTGCCATGGTTGCAATGGTCATCAAGGTTTCCATCGTCCACTTCTTTGCGGTTACAAGGGTGTAAATGTCGGCATATGAAGTGTCACCGCCAAAGGCATCTACAATGCTTTCGGTCAAGTCGGCATAAAAGTCCATGTTGACCAAGGAAAGACCTGCTACCTCAAGAGTGGAGATGTTCATGTCACCGCTGACGTAATAAAGGTTATTTTCAAAGGAAAGCTCGGTAACGGAGTTGGGGTCAAAGGCGTCGTGCTGCAGATCGATCAAGTCCATGCTGTTGAGGTCCTTGAGCAGATTTTGCGTTGCAGCCTGTGCCGCGGGCTTTGCCGAAATGATGGTCAAGTCGTAGCCCTCACCGTTGGTGTAAGCGTTGATCAAGTGCTCAATTTGGCTACCGTTGGAGGAAACTTGACGGATCTTGCAGTTGTAGTCTGCCTCAATGCGGTTGTTTCTGTGATAAACAGCATAGGAAATGATATCGTTTTCGCTGTTTGCTTCATCGATCCAAAAGTCGATGCACGCATAGCGGTTGTTACCGTGCTGCAGCTGCTCGTCGAGCGTTTCACCTGCGTTGGTACGAACGTATGCCTTGTAGGTGTAGCCGTCCATATCTACGATTTCAGGCATAACGATGCCTGCATCGGGATCGACGGGCTTATTGGTGTCGTCGTTGTTGTTATCGTTGCCGCCACCGTTACCTGTGCCGTTGTTGCCGCCATCCGTGGGCTTGTCGGGCTGCGTTGAGTATTCGGGTGGCTTTTGGTAAGAGCCGTTATTCTTTTTCTTGTTGCAGGATGCCACAAGGGGGCAGAGCAAGCAAATTACTAAAATGCAAATGAGTATTTTTGTGATCGACTTCATTTTTTCCTCCCAAAAACACAAGATCAACTGTTGGTGTCAAAAAATCAACTACAGATATTATACCAAATCAACCCTTGGTTGTCAAGACCTTTTTTCATACTCTCACGGCAAAAATAAAAAAGCAAGAACGAAGGTCTTCGGCCTTTTCTCCTTGCTTTTTTATACCTATTATTGTGCGGTTGCGGGTTCTGCCTTTTCGTTGACCTCTGCGGTCTCTTCTACAGTTTCTTCCACGGTTTCTTCTACAACCTTTTCCTCAACCGCAACGGTTTCGGTTACGGGAGCCTCGACCGTTTCAACAGTTTCAACGGTCTCTACGGTTGCAACAACCGCTTGCAATGCAGCCAAGCGCGCTTGCAGCTCTTCGTATTTGATCTCCTCGTGCTCCATTTCAATTGCGAGATATGCCTTGTGGAATGCGATTGCCTGTTGGCAGAGCAGCAGCTCTTCTCTCGCCTTTTGAGCACGCTTGATACGCTTGCGTTCTGCTCTTGTCATGCGTCTCGGTCTTACCTTTACTGTAACGGTTGTGTCCTTCATCGTTTTATCTCCTTTATTGTTGGTTTTGTTAGATACGTGGTTCAATTTTGCGCGTTTTCGTCAGCGCATAAGACTTCGGTAACAGGCTCAGGAAAGCGATCGGCAAAAGCCGTTGCAAGCTTGTCGCACCGCTCGTTGTAGGGGTGACCGTCATGCCCCCTGACCCATACAAGCTCGACCTCGTGGGTGTCAAGAAGTGAGAGAAGCTTCTCCCACAGATCGGGGTTGAGTGCGGGGGATTTATCGGCCTTTCTCCACCCCTTGGCTTGCCAAGATTTTGCCCACCCTTGGGTGATGGCGTCGACGAGATATTTGGAGTCGGACGTGAGTGTTACGCGGCAGGGCTCCTTGAGCGCCGCGAGTGCCTCGATTGCAGCGGTGAGCTCCATGCGGTT
>JAZRKS010000016.1:0-1779 GCA_045646445.1 Eubacteriales bacterium
CGCTTGCGACGAATGCCCCGTTGGCGGATATGAAGTAACCAACGCTTGCCGCGGTTGCTTGGCTAACCGCTGTGAAGATGTATGTAAATTCGGAGCAATTACTTTTGACCACAATCACGTAGCGCATATTGACAAATCCAAGTGCAAGGAGTGCGGTGCGTGCGCAAAGGTTTGTCCGTTTAGTGCGATTGTCAGCCGCAAGCGTCCTTGTCAAAATGCTTGCAAGGTCAAGGCAATTTCGATGAACGAAGAAAAAGCCGCTACCATTGATAATTCCAAATGCATTCAGTGCGGCGCGTGCGTATATCAATGCCCCTTTGGCGCTATCAGCGATAAGTCTTACATTTTAAATGCAATCGACATTCTCAAAAAGAGCGATCGCAACACCCAAGGCGAGGGTAACAAAGTGTATGCTGTTGTTGCTCCCTCTATTTCGAGCCAATTCTCTTATGCAAAGCTCGGACAGATCATCACAGGTTTGAAAAAGCTCGGCTTCCGCGACGTTATCGAGGCCGCTCTCGGTGCCGATATGGTGGCTATGGCCGAGGCAAAAGAGCTCTCCGAAAAGGGATTGCTCACAAGCTCCTGCTGCCCTGCATTCGTGCAATACATCAAATCCAACTTCCCCCAACTTGTAGAACACATCTCTCACAATATGTCTCCTATGGCCGTACTCGCAAAGTATATTAAGGAGACCACCCCCGGTGCAAAGGTCATCTTTATCGGTCCTTGTACCGCCAAGAAGGCAGAGGCACAACTCGACTCTGTCAAGCCTTACGTTGATGCCGTTCTCACCTTTGAGGAGCTCCAAGCGCTCTTTGATAGCCGCGATTTTGACCTCTCCACTTTTGAAGAGGGCGTGCTCGATAACGCATCCTACTTTGGACGCATCTTTGCGCGCAGCGGCGGTTTGACCGATGCAGCAGTACAGGCAATGAAGGAGCAAAACATCGACTTTGAGATCAAGCCCGTTGTTTGCGACGGTATTGAGGCTTGCCGTATGGCTTTGCTCAAGCTGAACAAGGGCATTCTTGACGGAAACTTTATTGAGGGTATGGCTTGCGTTGGCGGCTGTATTGCCGGCGCAGGATGCCTGACCCACGGTGAAAAAAACAAGGCAGAGGTTGATAAATACGGCCGCGAAGCCCTTGAAAAGAACATCAGCGATGCAATTTCGCTCTTGAAATGAGCATCCATATCAGCAAATTCCCTAAAACGTGTTAACCAAACTATAAAACACTATACAGAAAGGATTTTTCCTATGAACACTACAAACGAAAAGTACGAGGCGTTATTTACGCCTTGGAAGATCGGTAACGTGGAGATCAAAAACCGCATTGTTATGTGCCCTATGGGTGGCACGTCTCTGTTTGGTTGGTTTGAGCTCACGGGTTGTCACTTTGACAAAGAGGCGGCTAAGCTCTTCCTTGAGAGAGCAAACAACAACGTAGGTCTTATCATCCCCGGTATTGCACCTCTGCGTGACACCTTCTGGGGCAAGTGGCTCTGGCAAAACGAAAAGATGTTCAAGGACCTCAAGGTCTTTATGGACGAAATCCACAAGACCGGAGCAAAGCTCTTTATTCAGCTCACAGCCGGTATGGGTCGCTCTTGGGCAATCACCGAGCTGGTAGCTCCCCTGCACAAAAACAAGATTACCCGCGCGCTCGTAAAACCTATTATTGATACTTCTCACGAGCTTGCATCTCCCTCTCCTCAGCCTGCACGTTGGGCACCCGATATCGAATGCCCCGAGATGACCAAGCATCAAATCCACGA
>JAZRKS010000017.1:0-1886 GCA_045646445.1 Eubacteriales bacterium
AGCGGATAGGGTTAGTGGTCCCTAGCCGCTTGCGAAAGCAAAAGCGCACCCTAAGGGGGTGCGCGTCGACTGTCTATTTGCAAACTGAAAACTCTATTTGGTTATTTGTTGTGCAAAGTTCTTGAAAGGGGTGTGGGGGAAACTTCTTTCAAGAAGTTTCCCCCACAAAAAACGCATCCTATTCAAAAATTACTCTTCACTAAACACAACAGTCAAATCGGGATGGAGTTGGAGGATAGAAGCGGGAACTTCGGGCGTGATGGGACCGAAGAACGCGCGCTGAACGATATCCTTTTTAGACTTGCCGTTGGCAATGAGCAGGACCTTTTTTGCCTGCATAATCGCGCCCATACCCATGGTGATTGCTTGGCGCGGAACGTCGCTTTCTTTTTCAAAGAAGCGAGCGTTTGCCTTAATGGTAGACTCGTGAAGGTCAACTACGTGAGTTGCTTTTTCAAAGATGGGAGCGGGCTCGTTAAAGCCGATATGACCGTCAAGACCAATGCCGAGCAGTTGGAGGTCGATGCCGCCAAAGGCTTCAATGCGAGCGTCGTATTCAGCACCCTCTTTTGCAAGATCCTCGGCACATCCGTTGGGAACGTAGGTGTTCTCTTGGCGAATGTTGATGTGATCAAAGAAGTTGGTTTGCATAAAGTAGCGGTAGCTTTGGTCGTGAGTTCCTTCAAGACCGATGTACTCGTCAAGGTTTACAGAGGTAACCGATGAGAAATCGAGGTCGCCCTTGTTGTACCATTCGATGAGTTGGCGATAAGTGCCCAGAGGGGAAGAACCGGTTGCGAGACCGAGCACGCTTTGCGGCTTCATAATAACCTGTGCAGAGATGATATTGGCTGCCGTACGGCTCATTTGCTCATAGTTTTGAACGGTGATAAATTTCATTTTGGTATTTTCCTTTCTTTCAATTCGTGTATCAAGCTTCTTTTCACTGCCGCGATAGGTTCCGGGAGGGGAGCCCATTACACGGCGAAAGACGGTACTGAAGTAGTTTTGGTCAAAGTAGCCCAAGAGAGCGGCAACCTCGCCCACGCGCATGCCTGCCTGCAATTGCTCGGCAGCGTAGCGCATTTTCATTTCGGTAAAGTAACGCGAAACGCCCATACCTGCGTATCGGGTAAAGATCTTTTTGAGCGCCGACAGGCTGATGTTGCACAGCTGTGCGATCTCCCCTGCGGAGAGCTGCTTGTGCAGATTTGCGTGCAGAATGCCAACGATCTCAGCGTACCGCAAAGCTGACGGCAGCAGGGGGGCTTGCTCGGTGGAGTTGTTTTCTTTTTTTGCAACCTGCAAAAACCACAGTTCAAGGCGCACACGCGCTTCGTTCAGGAGTGAGCGGTCGCCCGAGGCAATGCCCTCGGCGGCGGCGGTGCAAATGGCGGTCAGTTCCTCTTGCTCGGCGTCGGTCAGTTGTACCACGCGAGAGCCGAGGGAGGGGATTGCCGCGGCAAAAAAAGATAGATTGCGCACGTGTGGCGCACTTCCAAACTCCGACCAAATGCGGTGGAACTCGTTAGGCGCGTGCAAAAGGATCTGCCCCTCGGAGAGGGTATGCACCTCTTCGCCGGCGGTAATGCCAACCGTTCCTTCCTCAACGTAGACCAACTCATAAAAGGGGTGACATTCACCGCTAAAGTTGTGGTCGCAGTCAAAGTGACGGTCAAGCGAGCAATGAAACGCCAGAATATCGGCGCTGCGCGCAATACCGCAGTCATTGAGCGGTACGGCGTGATTTTCGTGAGAGTTTTTGGCTGTTTTCAAAGGTTTTATGTCCATTTCTGTATATCTATTAACATTTGGATATATTATAATATAATCATAGCACAACAAGAGGGCAAAGTCAATAGGTTTTGTTCCATTTCTATACATTT
>JAZRKS010000018.1:0-22094 GCA_045646445.1 Eubacteriales bacterium
ACCACGTTCGAGCAGATCAAAACGATGGTAGCCGCAATACCCATAGAGAATGCGGAAACGACCGAGGTGGTGGTTGCCAGGGTGGGGCAGGTACCGAGAACGAGAATCAAAACGGGGTTTTCCATAATGATTCCGCGAAGAATGATCATAAGCTTATTTTCTTTGGTCATTGTCCTTCACCTCCGTTTTCGGTCAAAATTTCAAATGCAGCAAACGCTGCCTTAACAGCTTTTTGGTATCCTACGGTTGTGTAGGTTGCGCCGGCAATGGCACCAACGTCGGTGGTGTCCTTGTTTACGGGCTTTTTGCTGACCACGATGTCGTCGTTGGTCTTACCTGTCCATTGGTCGCGGTATTCATCGGTTCCGCAAACGTCACCGTAGCCCTTAGATTCGCTCTGCTTGGTGGTTACGCAATCGATGATCTTGCCGTCGGCACTAATGGATATGCTGATATAGATCGGAACCTCTACGTCGCTGTAGCCTTCTTCATAAGAGTAGTTTGCAAAGCCGCTTGCCTTCAGGTCGAATACGTAGTTGCCGCTTGCGGTCACGTATGCCTTGAGAACGATCTTTTTATCGATTCCCTTGGGAAGCTCGGTGATCTCGGTCAGGGTGCTGTTCTCAATGATGGTGTTAGCTATCAGGGGAACTTCTGTATTGACGGCGCTTGTGTCGGAATACGTGCCGTCTGCCTTTACGCCAACAAAGGCTTCGCCAAGCACAAATACTCTGCCGCTGTTATCTGCGGCAACGTAAACGGCATCAATGCCCTCGATGATCTCGGTTGCAAACCACTTGGTAAAGGTCACGCCCGTGGTGCCGAGAGCCGCGTTGCAGTTGTCTTGCAGAATTTGTTCGGGGGTTCTTGTGTCAACCGAGCCACCCGCTGCCAAAACAGCAGATTGCAGAGCTGCCTTGATAGCATCGCCATACGCTCTGGATGTCAGCGTTGCGCCGCCTACAAGGTGGGGAGCAAAGTTATCGAGGTCCATACCCTTATAAGCACCTTCGGTGCCCTCTACTGCGGGGAATACCTTTGAATCATAATCGTCGGTTTCTTGGTCGGCAATTACCTTGGTTCCAACGATTTTTCCCTCGGTATCAATACCGATAAGAATGATCAAACCGGAGTTTTTACCGGTAACATTCGCTTGGAATACGAAACCGCCGTCGGCCTTGTAGCCCTTGGTGATGACTGCGGGATAGTTTGCATCGAGTGTAATCTCCTCAAAGTTCTTGCCGTCGGGCAGAACTACCAGCAGCGCCTCGTTTGCCGCTGCGTTTTGTGCGGCTTCGATCATGGGAGCGGTGATAGAGTTGATCAGGGAAAGCATAAGCGCAACGACGAGGCAAATAGAGCCGAGAATAACTGTCGGCATAATATTTTTCTTCATATCATTTACCTACCTTTCCAAACGGTTTTTTGGTGCACAGTCTTTCAATGTAGGGAGAAAGAATGTTCATCAAAAGAATTGCAAAGGATACGCCCTCGGGATAAGAGCCCCAGAAGCGAATGAGAACGGTGATCACACCGCATCCAAATGCAAATACCATTTTGCCAAGGGTGTTGATGGGAGTGGTGGAGTAGTCGGTGATCATAAAGAACGCCGCAATCATCAAACCGCCGCCAAGAACTTGGTAAAGAGCAACTGTTAGATCTTGCTTGATAATGAGAGAAAGCAGGAATACGGTTACGATGTAGATAACGGGGACTTGCCACTTGATAACGCGACGAGCGATGAGGTAAGCCCCACCGAGGAGGAGTGCCAAAACAGAGGTTTCACCAATGGCACCGGCTCTGTTACCAAGGAACATATCTACAAGAGAGGGGAGCTCTTTGTCGGTTCCCGTCTTGATAATCTCAAGGGGAGTTGCGGTTGCAACGAGGTCAACACCGCCAAGAGCGGGAGCGGTTGCGCCGCCGATGCTTGCGGAGAATGCAATGAGCAGGAATACTCTTGCAGTAGCCGCAGGGTTTGCAAAGTTGCAGCCAATGCCGCCAAACAGGCATTTGACAACAACAATCGCAAATACAGAACCTACAATGCAGTGGAAGATGCTTGCCTTGGCAGGGAGACTGAGCGCCAAGATCAAACCGGTTACAACAGCAGAGAGGTCGGTTACCGTTTGTTCCTTTTTGCTTTTGTCAAGAAGGTTAAACAGGAACTCCGAGAGAACCGTGGTTGCAACGCAAACCAAAATGGTTACGATTGCTTTCATACCAAACAAAATCGATCCTGCAACGGTGGCGGGGAGAAGTGCGATGATAACGTCTCGCATAATACTCTGAGTCGTGGTTTTCGACTGAATATGAGGAGACGACGATGCGATTAATTTTTCCATATTTTAGCCTCCTTACTTAAGAGTTGCCTTGTGGGCTTTGTATTCTCTGAGGGAGTTTTTCGCAACGCGAATGTTTTCGGCAAGGGGACGTGCGGCAGGGCAAACATAGGTGCAGCAGCCGCATTCAATGCAAAGGCTTACGTGTGCATCCTCAAGAAGAGTCATACGCTCGTCAACGCTTTCAGCCTTCAGTGCTTTCGAAAACGCCGTGGGATTCAGGGAGAAAGGGCAAGCCTCTACGCATTTGCCGCAGTGAATGCACGCGGTCATCTTTTTGCCAAGCGTTTCTTTTTTGTTCAGCGCGGTAATTGCGTTGGTGGTCTTTACAATTGGCTCGGAGAGCGCGCATGCGGCATTTCCCGTCATAGGGCCGCCAACAATCACCTTGCAATGGGAGTCGGTCAATCCGCCTGCAAAATTGATGATATCCTCAATGGGAGTGCCAATGGGAGCAATTACGTTTTTGGGTTGTGCGATTGCACTACCGTCAACCGTAACGCATCTTTCAACCAAGGGCATGCCGGTCTTTACGTATTTTACAAGAGCGGCAAGGGTCGAAACGTTCATTACAATTATGCCAACGTCAGCGGGGAATTGGTTCTCGAGCACGGTAACGCCAGTTGTGTTGTAAATCAAAACCTTTTCAGCACCCTGGGGGTAAAGCGTGAGCAGGGATGCAACGCTTACTGCGGGGTTGTCCTTTGTCAAGTCCTCAAACATTTGAATGCATTCGGGCTTGTTCTTTTCAATGCCAACGATAATCTTTTTTACCGTGGGGGCAACTGCTTGCAAAAGCTGAATACCCTCGTACACGGTGGGGGCATTGTCAAGCATGGTGCGCGCATCACTGGTGATGTAGGGCTCACACTCCGCACCGTTGAGGATGATTGTGTGAATGTTTCCGTTTTTCAATGCCGCAAGCTTTACTGCGGTGGGGAAGCCGGCACCGCCCAAGCCAACAACGCCCGACTTGCGGGCAGCATCAATCAGGGAATCGAGATCGTTCACAACAGGAGCGGTAAGCTCGGGGGAAACGGTCATTTCGCCGTCGCTTTCGATTCTGATAGCGGGAACGGTTTTTCCGTTGGCTCTAAGGAGCTCTTCGATTTTGATGACCTTACCCGAAACCGATGCGTAAATGGGAGCGGAGACCGCGCCGGATGCCTCGGCAACGAGCTGACCAACCAGAACCTGATCGCCAACCTTTACAACGGGAGTTGCAAGGGCACCGATGTGTTGATCCATCGGCAAGAGGATCTCTTTCGGTGTGTTGATTCTGACGGGAGCCATATCTGCGGTGTTTTTGTGGTGAGAAACACGCAAATTACCCAAAAATTTTCTTTTCAACATAATTCTTTCCTTTTCACTTCATTTCGAATGATTTTTAGAAATACAATGTCTGCCCAAACCAAGCGGTTTTACGGCATTATCTATATTATTATACACTAAAGTACTATACATGTCAATATTTCAAGACAAAATAGCGATTGTTAATCATTTACCAAAGATACACCATTTGTCATTTTCATGCTTCCGTCGCGGTATATCCAAAGCACTTCTATGCCACCGATTTTTTCAACCAAAGCAAGGCCCTCCTCATAGGACATGCAAAAGAGAGCGGTGGAAAGTGCATCTGCAAGGCCGCTGTTGGCGGTAAAAATAGAAACCGATGAAAAATATTCTGCAGGCATTAGGGTTGCAGGGTCGATGATATGATGGTAGGAGCGATTGCCCGAAACAAAATAACGCTCGTAATCTCCCGAGGTGACAAGGGAGGTCTCGCCGATTTTAACCTTGCATATCAGGCTGTTAAAGGCGGTTTTATCGGGGTTGGTAATGCCGGTTACCCATTCGCTGCCGTCGGGCTTGAGGCCGATGGTGACAATGTTGCCGCCTGCGTTGAGTGCCATGGAATCAGCCCCCATCGATTTGAGCTTTTCGGCAACCTTTGCTGCGGCATATCCCTTTGCAATGGCACCAACGTCCAATGAGGCAGAGGGATCGGTAATATACACGGTCTTTTCTTCTTTGTTGATAACGAGCAGATCTATCGAGGTGTGCTTTGCCGCCTCGGCAAGTGCATCACGGGTGGGGAGCAGGCTCTCATCCAAAAATCCTGCCGTTTCATCTGCAAGCTCTCTTGCGTCGTGCCACAGCTTTAGCACACTACCAAACATCACGTTGGTTTTGCCGCCCGTCAGAGCATACAACTCCTTGCAATATTCCAAAAACAAAAGGAGTTCGTCATCTACCGCAACGGGTGCTTTTCCCGCGTTTTTGTTTACTGTCATAACGTTATTTACGCCTGCGTATTCGTAATAAATGTCAAAAAGCTTGTGGTAATGCCCAAGCATTTCGTCAACTGTTTTTACATAAGCGTCAAACTGTTCATCGGTAACGTCTCCATAGGAGGAAAGGGTAGAGACCGTATTAAAATGCACGTAGGAGATCGTTTTGCTGCGTGTGGTGTATTCTTTTTGGGGATCATTGTTCGTGGTTTTGCAAGCGGAGAAAACACAGAAGAGAGAGCAAACGCACAAAAGAGATAGTAAAAGAGAAATAATTTTTTTCATTTTCATTCCTTACCGTAGAGTAATAAAAAGCACAAAAAAGGGACTGCGAGAGTCCCTTTTATTGTGTGCAGATAAATCAATTATCTTGCGTAGCCAACAGCTGCAATGATGGTGGTCTTGTAGCCTGCGGTGGTGCTTTGCATGGTGCAACCTGCAGCTGCAAGTGCATCACTTACGGGCTCGAGGTTAGCGAGCTCAGCAGCGGTCTTGCCAACGGTTGCGTTAGCAAATGCCTGTGCTTGCTTATACCAAGGACCTGCGGGCATGTTGTAGTTGTCGCCTTGCTCGTTCTTGGAAACCTTGAGCTCGCCTGCAACAACAACGCCTTCCTCAACGGTGAAGGATTGTTCGCAAGAATCGATAACGGTAGCAACTACCTTACCGCCAGCCATAACAACGCCTGCAAAGTCTGCGGTAACCTTTTTGCCGTTAACTGCAGTGGAGATAGCTACGCCGGTGGTGATAGCTTCGCTGGTCTTGAAGGTAACCTTCAGAGTGGAAGCAGCAGCTTTTGCAACGAGAGCGTGGAAGAGGGGAGTGGTGCACTGCATGGTGCAGCCTGCAACCAGAGAGAGGTCGAGAGCGGCAACTTCAGCAGCGGTCTTACCAACAATGTAATCCTCAAATGCCTTAGCTTGCTTTGCAAAAGAACCTGCGGGCATACCGGTGTAAGCGTCGCCCTTTTCAACCTTGGTTTGAACGGACTCAACGGTAGCAAGGTTGCCGTCTTCGCCGGCAGTGGGGGTAACTTCAGAAACGTCAAAGCGAGCTGCAACGATCTTGCCTGCCTCGTCAAGAACGAGAACGAGAGCGGTGTTGCTTACCTTGTTGTTGCTGGAGGATACTGCGCTATCTACAACGATAGCAACGGTGTAGGTCTTTTCTGTGGGAGTGTTAACAGTGTTGTCAGGAGTGGTTGCTGCGGGGGTGGTCTCATTGTTCTTGTTATTGTTGCATGCAACAAGAGCGGTTACAACGAGGAGCAGCGCGATGAGCAACGAAGCAATTCTTTTCATTTTTCTTTTCTCCTTTTTAATTTTTTAAAAAATTGCACATTTCGCTCTAACATTTTATCACATTTTGTTTCGTTTGTCAAGTGCTTTTTGAAATAATCTTTCGGTTTGTATATCAAGAGCGCTTTTCGTTTTTATTTTGTTGACGAAGAGTAAAAAATATGATATAATGGAGCAGGAAAATATTTTTCACTCAAAATTAAAACAGCGAGGTTATTATGAAAAAAACATGGAAAAAGATTTTGCTTGCCATTGGCATTGCGTTGGCGGCTCTTGTGTTGCTTGTGGTTTTGGTTGCTTTGGCAGGGAACTTGTACGTAGCAAATCAAAATGCCGACGATGTTCCGGCGCACGTAGACATCACTCCCAACGAGCACGGTACCGTTGTGGCAGTCGGCCGTGGTCTTTACGATGCAGAAGGAAACCGCTTTGACATCAAGGGCATCAACTTTGGCAACCTGTTTATTGCCGAGGGTTGGATGACCGTTAACTCCGTTGGTGCACTTTACAACGAAGACGGTAGCTTTCAAAGTGTTAACGAGCAGGGCATTGTAGAGGCGTACGAGGAGATTTTTCAAGAGGAATTTGACGCCATTTTGGCAGAACGTGTCCAAAAAGGCGACTTTACCGAAGAAGAGCTCGAGCAAATGCTCGATACCTTCTTTTACGCTTACTGCACCGAGGCAGATTTCAAGCTCATCAGCGATATGGGCTTGAATACTATTCGCCTGCCCATGTATTACCGCAACTTTATGGAAGGACCCGATGACTCCCTTGCCATGCGCGCCGATGCCTTTGAAAAGCTGGATTATTTCCTCACGCTTGCACAAAAATACAATTTAAAGGTCATTATCGATATGCACGGCGTTGTGGGTGGACAGTCCGGCTTTGAGCATAGCGGCACCCGTGACATCGATTTTTGGACGAACGAAACCTACATCCAAGCAATGTGCGAGCTTTGGAAGAACATTGCAACCTACTACGTTGAGGTGCGTCCCGATCTCGCCGCTACCATTTTGGCATATGACCTTGTTAACGAGCCCACCAACCGCAACGAAATCGGCACGGGCAAGCTGCAATGGCAGGTAATGGATCGCCTCTATGATGCTATTCGCGAGGTGGATGCGAACCACATTATCTCCATTGAGGGCGTTTGGTATACGTCCTCTCTCCCCAATCCACAAAAATACGGTTGGGAAAACGTACTTTATCAATATCACTTCTACAATTGGAACCACGATAAGGGAATCTCCAACGAGCTTTTCTACACCTTAATGGACGTTCTTTATATGTTCTGCGATTACGACGTTCCCAAGTTTGTTGGCGAGTTCAACTTCTTTGCCAACGAGGAGGCTTGGGGCAAATACCTCAACCGCTACGATGAGCTTGGATGGGGTTGGACTGTTTGGAGCTATAAGATCGTGTCGGTAGGATGGTGGGATAACTCTTGGGGTATTGTTGTTAACAAGATGAATTTGCAAAACGATGCCGATACACCCAAAGAGGACTATAAACTCAAACTTGACGTTCGCACCGCATCTTACGAAGAAATCATGGAGATGTGGTCGCAGGAGCAAACCCAATATGCAGGGCAGGAGGGTTCCTACAAAATTTACGAGGACGGCGTGCTTTACAACGTGCTCAAAAAATATTTTGGCGACAAGTGTAAAATCGATACAGCCGAAATTGTGAAATGATCAATAACGTAACGCAACCAAGCGGCAATCCATATGGGTTGCCGCTTGGTTTTTATTTTATAATAAAAAGACCGACGAGCATAAAACTCGTCGGCCTTAGTTGTTTTATACAATTACTGAACCAATGCGCAGAACTCGTCTATCTCTTTTCTGATGACTTCGAGTCCCTCGCACCAGAATTCCTTGTTCGTAAGGTCGATGCCCGCAATTTTAGCACAGTCTTCTATATCCATAACTGCAGTTGCTCTAAGCATCTCCTTGTAGGTATCAACAAAGGCCTTGCCCTCCTTCTCATACTTGGCGTACAGTCCTCTTGCAAAGAGACCGCCGAAAGCGTAGGGGAAGTTGTAGAAACTGAGTCCGCCGCTGTAGTAGTGTCCCTTGCACAGCCACATATATTGGTGCATAAAGTCCTTATTAAGGCCGTCACCGTATGCCTTTTTCTGTGCCTCGAGCATCAGAGAAGAGAGTCGGTCTGCGCCCATAAATTCATCTGCACGGTTGTTGAACACACTCGCCTCAAAGGTAAATCTTGAATAAATATCACAGATGATTTGACATGCGTCCATAAGCTCGCTCTCGATCAGGGCGATCTTTTCATCCTTGTCGACGGCTTCCTTGATTGCCGTTGACATCACAAGAACCTCGTTGAATGTCGATGCCGTCTCGGCAACGGGCATAGAATAGTCCTGATTCAAAATCGAGTTTTTGAACACTTGACTATCATGGAAGGAATGGCCGAGCTCGTGTGCCAGCGTTACCACGTCACTGAATGAACCGTCAAAGTTTGTAAGCACGCGGCTCTGTTTTGCAGAGGGAACTCCACAGTCAAAGGCTCCTCCCACCTTGCCTTCTCTCGGGTAGAAATCGATCCAAGCATCCTCAAATGCAGACTTAACCATTTCGTACAGCTCGACGTCAAATTTTTGGAAGATGTTCAAGAGGTAGTTTTTTGCGTCCTCGGTCGAGTATTGCTTGTCATTCTTGCCCATAGGCGCGAAGAGGTCATACCAGGGAAGTGTACCCTCGTGACCGAGAGCCTTTGCTTTTGCCTTCAGGTATTTTCTGAATACGGGCATATATTCTTCCATTGCCGACAGGAGTGCGTCAAGCGTCTCCTTCTTCATTCTTGAGGTGTAGAGCGTCTTTGCAAGAGGACTTTCATATCCTCTCATCTCGCACTCGTTCAATACCTGCAGCTTTATGCTGTTGAGAGAGAATGCAACTGCGTCTTTAATTTTGTCGTAGCACGCAAGCTCTGCCTCGTACGCCTTTTTTCTCGTTTCGGGATCGGGCGAGTAGGCGAGATTACGCGCTGCGGAGAGAGGAATTTCCTTGCCGTCGATGGTTACGGTAACCGAGCTTGTCAAACTGCTCTGCAGGTCGCTCCAAGCGCCCGCTCCGGAGATGTTCATTTTGGCAAACAGTTCCTCTTCTCTGTCAGAGAGCAGATGCTTGCTATCGCGTTGAATATTGTTCAGCATATATCTGTATTCGTTGAGCGAAGGGGTTTCGGCAATGATAGCATCCAAATCGCTGATCTGCGCAATCGCCTGCGAGATCTTCGTCGACGGTGCTGCCGTTGTACTCAACAGACCCATCAGTCTGCCGAGTGCAGATGCCGCCTCGGAGTCTTTTGTATTTGCCGAGTACTTGAGGTTTGCAAAAATGCCAAGCTTGCTTGCAAGAAGATTTAATTTTTCGCTGATTGCAATATATTCGCTAACAAGCGTTTTTTCCGCAATGTTTGCAATGTTGCTCGAGAGAGCATTGAGTGCTTCAATTTCCTTTGTCAAAAGTGCGGTATCCTCACTGTATTTCGGGTCATCAAAGCCCGAATAGAGAATATCCAGATTCCATTCCTTGTTCATAAGCTCCTCCGTTAGTTTTTTTCACTATTATATCATAGATATGAGAAAAAGTAAATAGATTTGCTAATAATCATAACACAATCTGCGTAGCAAATTGCGTAACACATCCTCAAAAGTTGCGTAACAGGGTAAAAAAGAGTACAAAAAAGCATTGAAAAACAGCGTTTTTCAATGCTTTTTTGGTCTGATTGAAATGAACAGACTTGAACCGTTCCTTTTAGATATCTCATGTTATCACGTAGCTGGTTCCTTCAATTCGATATGTATTTCTACCGTAATCGTATGATAAATCAAATTTTTGCTAGCTGTTCAAAAGTATCACAATAATCCCAAATGGTAACAAAACCTGTCACCATTTACACCAACAATTCAATAAATTGCATTGCAATCTGTTGCAGAAAACGGCTCCGATGGGGACGGATTGAGGTGTTTTTTGTCGAAAAATGGAGAAAATTTTTGCATAGTTTACTTGCGGAGTTATCAGAGGAAATGCTGTTGGATTTACTAAAATTTACTTATTGGGTATAATAGTAACACGATAAGGAAGGGAAGGTAAATGCGATGACATCACATTTTTCTCAAGAAGAATATTTTATTAACAACACTCAACTCAAAGAACGTTTTGGCGCTTTTATTAAAAAACACCGTCTTGCAAAGAAAATGACGCAAGAGGAATTGGCGACAGCTCTTGGTGTTACCAAAAAGTCTGTTTGTTATTTTGAAAGCGGCAGAACTTTTCCGTCTCAGGAAAACATTTTCAAGCTCGCCAAAATTTTGGATATGTCGCTTGATGAGTTCGTGTTTGGCATCAGCCATTTCAATAACGAGATCTGTATTCCGCAAATTAACGAGATGTTGCAAACGCTTTCTGACAGAGAGCAGGGAATGGCACTTGGTGCATTGTCCACTATTATTGAAACGATTATTAGAGGAAGAGAATAATGACATTTGAGTTTATATACGAAAAGTATTTTGACGATATTTATCGATATTGTTACCATCGAAACGATGGAGATCGGTACTCTGCCGAAGAAGCTACCAAACGAACCTTTGACGTTGTTTGGCGCGATTGGGAAACGGTAAAAGAATATCCACCGGAACGCTTTATGGCTTGGCTATACGGCGTAGCGAAAAACAAAATAAAAGAAATAAGGCGTGATCAACCACCTGCTACAGAATCGCTGAGTGAGGAATGGTGTCGCGCCTTAATTGATGAACAGAACATTCACAAAGAACCGCTGGATGAAGAGGAAGAAGATCAGCGGTTTATTGAATACATAAAGCAAATTCGTAGGCATCTGAAGCCAAAAGAATGGAACTTGTTCCGCATGCGTGTTGTTGAGAAAATGTCACACCGAGAAATTGGTGAGGTATTGGAAATCGGTGAGAACGCCGCCAAGCTACGATGGGGTCGCCTGGAAGATAAATTGCGACCGATCGTTGCAAAAGTCCTCAAAAACAAATAAATATTCAAAAAAATAAAAAAACTTTTTTAAAAAACGACACTTTTCGATAAAAAACTGTCACTTACTCCATGAAAGGAGGTGGCAGAATGTTTATCAAAAGGAAAAAACAAAAGGAGATAAATAATAATCATGACCCGCCTTGAATGTATTAAAGATAACACATTTTTGCTAGGGCTCAATATGAGTAAAGCAACCAAGGAGCAAAAAATCCACTGGCTTTGTCAAATCATCGATAACGAAACCGACAAGCCCGAGGATGAAATCGATTTTGCCCTGATAGATGAATGCTCCGCCTATCTGCGTGAGCTTTCCGAAAAAGCAGCGGAAGCCACCAAAGAGCAAAAGAGACGCATATTACAACAAATCAAAGCACATCATAACCAAACTGCCACAAAATCTGCCAAGGTTCTCCGCCCGAATTGGAGAAAGGTTGGTAGAATCGTTGCCATTGCCGCAACGGTTGCCACAATTCTGCTCTCCACGCTGACGGTACTCGCCAAGGTAAACGGATATAGCTCTGCTTGGGAATACGTGAAAGACAATCTTCAAAAGATTGCCAGTATGGATTCTGGGGATAGAGTGAACGATGGCGGAATTACGCTTATTAAGAATGATGGTGTAGTCGCTTACAAATCCATCGAAGAACTTTTGGAGAGCGAGGGATTGGATATTATGTATCCATCGGAATTGCCGGAGGGAGTTCAAATTACGAAAGTTTTAGAGCAAATCATTTCGGAAGAAAATACGGTTTATTGTTACCAATTTAATGATTATAATCTTTCTGTATTGGCATCAACCGCACAAAGTGTTTCTTTGGGTGATTTACAAAAATATGAGATATTAGAAACCGAAACAATGGTGTTCTATTTTGAACAAACTACTGACGATGTTTATCAAGTAATTGGCGTTGATACAAAATATGAATATAGAATTTGTTGCGACGATTATGATGTATTAATAGAAATACTGAATGGAATGAAGAGGATTGGAAAATGAAAAGATTATTAATTATGACCATTGTAGTTACCTTGAGCATTTGTATGTCTTTGGGCGTGTCTGCGGATGGAATAATGGGTAACACTTATCAAATCGAAAATGTAACAATTATTTTTGAAGCAGATTCCCAACTTTCGGTTGAGGAGCAAGGACTGATTGCTCAACTATTGGTAAACCCGGAATACGGTGTTTCACAAGCAAATTTAATTTGTAATATTTTTGGGCACAAGAATACAATTGAGGGTGTAACTACAATCACTCATAAAGCTAAAGCAAACAGTCCGAGATGTTTACAAGAATTTTTCACTATTACCACCTGCTCTCGTTGCGATGAAGCAACGGTAGAAAGGAACGGCTATAGCTACATCACCTGCTGTCCCGAAGATTAATTCCCACATCAACAAGATAACAAGTCGCGGCATCGAAACCAACGACAAGTAAACAAAAGACCGCCTCCGGGCGGTCTTGCTCGTCTTATCTGATGCCGCATCCGCGCGACGGCGCACAGCAAAACTATTCATAAGAATTAAAAAATGATTGGAGGAAAATTATGAAAAAAGTTCTTATTGTACTGTTGACTCTTGCAATGGTTATCTGTAGTACATGCTTACAGGTATGTGCAGACGGCTCCGGTAGTAATTCAGATCAACCAATCACTGTAATGAGCTTTAATGTTAGAGTTGAGATTCTCAAAAATGGTCGCGATGATCTTGTTATCGCTACCATTCAAGAAAATGCACCCGACGTATTTGGCGTGCAAGAGGCGGATATTACCTGGATGAACACCTTGAAGAACGGTCTTACGGGTTACACTGCAATTGGTAAAGGTCGCGATTGGTGGGGAGCAGGTGAGCACTGCGCTATCTTCTACCGTACAGATATGTTTACCTGTATTGCAAGCGACACCAGATGGCTCTCTGCTACTCCCAACAGTGAATCTTTGTACTCCTACACCGAAAACGGCACGACTTATACCGCAAACGACAAGCGTATTATGACCTATGCTGTTTTGGAACGCAAAAGCGATGGCAAAAGATTCCTTGTTGTTAATACCCACCTCGACAACAACGGCGATAACAGTCTTGCAGTAGCCGAAAAAATTAGACAAGGTCAAATTGCGGTTATGATGCAACAAATTCAAGGCATTCTTGATGTGCGCGGTAATTTGCCCACCATTGTACTTGGTGATTTTAACGCGACGCCCGAGAAATCTGCTCGCCAAACGATGCTGACAAACGGATATCTCGATGCCTCTGCAATTGCGGCGCAGGGCACAGCCGCATCCACCTACAACGGTATGTCCGAGGGCACAAGCGCGATTCTCGATTACATCTTTGTTTCTTCCAATTTGGCAAATGCGGTTGGAACCTACACTGTTTGTCCCGCCAAAAGAAACGGGGAATGGATCTCCGACCATAACGCAATTGTGGCTACCGTTACACTTCCCTAAAATGAAGAACACCAACGCAGATAGCCTTCCGCGTTGGTGTTCGTTGTGTGCGGCCGGCATGCCACCCTAAATCAAGTTGGAGTTTCCGTGCTTATGCTTGATTTGGGAAAAAGAATTATGATACATAAAAACAATGCGCCTCTTGAGGCGTCCAAGGAAAACATGGTCACAAATAATGAGCTGCAACCTCAAAAGGTTGCATACAAAGTTGTCGGAGAGCTGCAACCCTTGGGAGACGGCAACTGCATCTCCTACGGAATCGCCGCATACATCGATGCCGCGACGAGCAATACCAAAAACGTTATCGCCTACGTGCGAGATGTTACCCCGAATAAAACCGAAATAGAAAATCTTGTGCAAAAGTGTAACGCTTTTGGGCTTTCCCCAATACATCTCGTTGATGTGATCGAGGATTTCTTGAGCAAGTAAAAAAACAAAAAAGCAGGAAACGGAAATTCAAATAAGGCAGAGGAGTCAAACGGACACTCACCCTTGAGAAAATTTTAAAAAAAAGAAAGGACTCTTCAAGCATAAGCGTCCTAGCTTTCCCTCCGCGCCAATTCGGCGCCGGGGGTTTTGAGAAATATTAAAATTATGGAGGAAATAACATGAATAGTCAACAGTATGAAGAAATTATGGAGAGATTAGATTTTATTGAATTTAGACAAGAACTAAAGTAAAATGATGCCCGATTATTTGTACTTTTAAGCAGTTTGAAATATTCAGTACAATACTCCTAGACAAACTTTCTGATCTTAATTTCAAAATGATATTTTATGCAAAAACAAGACTCTGTCGTTCCTTACGGTTCAACAGAGTCGTGTTTTGTCTGAGTGACAAGACTTGAACTTGCGGCCTCTACCACCAAAATGGTAAAAATTACCATTTTCTAGACATTTCTACTCCGTTTAGACATTTTTAGTACACAAAAGTTGTCAAAACGCACTCTCCGGCACTCTTGTCTCCGTGTACTCCAGTTCTGTAAGTGGTCAAATATGTGGTCAAAAAAGATAGCCCCCGAGAATCTTTTTTTGATGCTCGGGGGCTGACTTTATGTTAGCATGGTAATCAAAATTTGATACGCAGTAAGCAAAGAAAAATGGACAACCTCATAACACCGTCGATAATAAAGTTTAAATGTAAGTGAGGTAAAATAGAGTTCATTGAATTGGTGTGGTATAGCGCTATCTCTCACAATTGAATAGCCCAACACGTACAATTAATGTTAGTTGGATGTGGAATGAAGTGTAAATATTATGATTTTTGTCTAAATAAGAGTTGATATGTCGTAAAAAGAATATTTTTTGAAAAATATATTAAATTTAACATAAAGTATTGCAATTCAGAATAAAATATGTTATAATACATCATACAATGTTAAAAATATATGCAAGCGGAGGTTAACTATGGGAGATTTTCAGAGTTATCTTGATAAGGCATTAAAAAAATTAGATATCAACGAGTCGCAAAAAACAGATGAAGAAATTTTAAAAAATGAGTATGATATTACTGGAGAAATAAGCGAACTTATTCAAACGTTAAGAAATGAAACAGGATTATCCCAAAAACAGTTATCAGAAAAAACCGGTATTTCCCAAGCTAATATAAGCAAGATTGAAAATGGTCATTATACACCCAGTATCGATATTTTAAAACGAATTGCTGATGCATTAGGAAAGAGACTAATCGTTGATTTTATTGATATAGATATGCAAGAGGAGGATTAATATGGCATCATATATTCATAATTTAAGCATAGGTAATTATCGTGGAATAAACAGTATGGTGATATCGGATTTAAATAATATAAATATAATTGTTGGCGATAACAATTCCGGTAAGACATCTTTGCTTGAAACCATATTTTTGCTTCGCGCTCCGGAGTCATTTGCTAATGTTTTGAGTACTGCAAAATTAAGGACAACAGGTTTTTTGGCTTCTACAACACCTTACGAAAATTTTATAAGTATATTTCCAAAAGGAAGTAATCAAATTTTTGTTCAAGCGGATGGGGATTTTGGCAACGTATCTTTGAAGGTTTCTGGTGAGGAAATAACCACTGAGGTTGGAGATGACGATTTGAAAAATCACCCTGCATCAATGAGATATGTTAGGGCGCAAAACATTGTTGGAAGTGAAGTTACTGCTTTTGTCGGTCAAATGAGTAGTTCCGTGAATTCTCATAGGGACGAATTTCCAATTAGATTTACAGCTATTTCTCGTAACCATCATGGTGTTGTAACAAGCAGAAGATTTATAAACATTGAATATGTATCGCCTATTGCACATATAACAGAAAATACATTTAATAGAATTGTTAGAACCGAAGGTTATAAACAAATTTGTATAGAGCTTATACGATTGTTTGATCCACAAATTGAGGATTTAATCTACATGAGAAATGAACTTTCGGGAAAAGCGGTTGAATATATAAAAAACAGTAAGCTTGGATTAATGCCGTTGTCTACTTATGGCGATGGTATTAAAAAAGTCCTTTCATTGGCAAATGCTATTGTAGAATCTGCCGGAGGAATTTTGCTTATTGATGAAATTGACACTTCTATACATTACAAGTATTACGAAAATATTTTCAACTTTTTAATTAAAGCTTGTATGAAGTTTGATGTGCAAGTATTTATTACGACGCATAGCAAAGAAGCTATTGACGAAATGCTGAAAACACAAAACTACGGAGAACAAAATCAAAAATCTTACGATCCTATTAATGTGATAACGTTTCGCAAAGACGAAAACGGAAATATTCGTTCACGCTCTATGAGTGGATATGACGTGCACAGTAATCGTGAATTGTTTGATTTCGAGGTGCGTCTATGATAAGAATCATTTTGTGCGAAGGCGAAACAGATGCAACTCTTTTGGGCTTGTATTTAGAGAATACATGTGGTTGGGCTTATGCGAAAAATCCAAAATTACAAATAAAACTGCCAAAAACAAATCCTATAACAAATGAAAAATCCGTAACATATAGCAATGGAACTGAAGAATTAATTATTTGCGCTGTTGGTGGAAAGGATAAGTTTGGACAGTTCTATAATGAGTACATACACAACATTGTATATTTGTCGCAAGATAAAGAAACTAATTTTCGTATTGCTCTAATGACAGATGCGGATAATCGTACGTGCAGTGAAATTGAGGAAGATGTTTTGCAACAACTATTTCCTCATATTTCTAATTTAAAAAGCGCTGTGTGGACATCAAATACCGTCGAAAATTCTTTTAAAACGCTTTCAAATGTTGAGTTTTTGCTTACTATAATTCCGCTAACAGGCCAGGGAGCACTGGAAACGGTTTTAATGGATTCATTGGCAGAAATGAATAGTGGAGATACAATAGTAGAAAGCAGCAAGATTTTTGTTGATTCCTTGGCTCCAAATGAATATCTGAGTGCTGATAGATTGAAATTAAAAGCAAAACTTGGTGTTGCGCTTTCGGTTTTCTATCCCGACAAAGTGTTTTCACAGTTTGATCAACAATTGAAAATTGTTGATTGGTCAAAATCAACCACATTGGCACAGTGTCTAGCTGAGTTGGTTAAAATTTAAAAAACGGGGCATGCAGGTCTTACAGATCTGTATGCCCTTGCTCTTTCACGGAGAAATAGGATTGAAATAAGATTTGAAAATGGTACTTGAACTATTTATCTCTATCAAATGTAAGAGTTTGAAAGGTCTCCTTTGCATTTTTGAAGTTCAAGCATCAAAAATCTAATAGTTCAAGTGTTGTTGTTATAAATTTTGACGAAATTAGAGCCAAAGATATGAAAACTGTGTTTTTCAAAAGCGGGAAGATGGTGGTATCTAGCCCTTTTTAGCCCTAATAATTTTTTCTAGTCGTTTCTATTCCATTATGCCTCCTTTACTCTGGGAAAATGGGGCATTTCGACTTTACCCCAAGACCGATTTTTATGTTTTTCTAGTGCTATCTAGTGCTTTTTAGTGCTATTCTGTCAACCAAACCGTACGTTTTCGTGCTCTCGTGTACTACTGTTTCCATGTAGTCCACACTGCACTATGGTCAAGAATGTGGTCAAAACTCGCACCTCGAAAATGCAAATGTGGTCACCCCAAAATCGGTCAAAACATCAAGACTGCGGTAGCAGCCGCAAGTAGAAAACCAACAGAGAAAAACACGATGTGGTCAGCCCGAAAGCAGCCGACCGAAATATGTGGTCATAAAGAACCTAAACCGCGTGGTCAAGCCATGTGGTCAGAAGCCTTTGAGAGCAGGGAAGCGAACTCCCATCTCAAGGGCTTTTTCTTCTTCCGCCGGTGTCGTATTGTAACTTAGAATCAGAACTTTGTCAAGACCTTGAAATCACATTTCCGCTCCCCAAATATTTGGGAGCAATAAACAAAGAAAAAGCGGTTTGTGGCTTCGTGACTCGCATGTCCGAAAAGGATAGTCGAAAGCAATTGACAACCACTGAGAAATATGTTATAATAAGCACACAGGAAGGCGGTATAGGTATTTAAACGGCCGGACATAAAACAAGAGTATTTGACCTTGGCTATGCAAGTGGTCTCTGTCAAATGAGAGTGATTTATGTAACGCATTTTAATTACTTGTGCCCGATAGGAGCGCACGGGATACGTGGGCTTTGTCGGGCTATACTTATACCTTCTTGTAGAAATTACTATAAGGAGGTTGTTTTTATTATGAACAACGAAACATTGAAATTTATTCAAGGACAAATCGGATATGTATTTAAAAATTCTGATTTGTTGCAGCAGGCATTTGTCAGACGTTCTTATTCAAAAGAGAACGGTGGCGAGGACAACGAGGTCTTAGAGTTTATAGGCGATAAGGCTCTTGATTTAATTGTCGTAAAGTTACTTACTGAAAAATACGGAGCGTTTTCAGAGGATTATGATGATTACGATCCTCGTGAGGATTGCAACGAATTTGTTTCAGATTTCAGGGAAGGAAAATTGACTGAAATTAAGAAAAAACTCGTTTGTCGCGAGATGCTATCAAGTCGAATTAGAATGTATGGCTTTCAGTATGAACTGATTATGGGAAAAAGCGATATTGAGCAGCAAATCTTTGAGCAAGAGTCGGTACAGGAAGATCTCTTTGAAGCGATTATTGGTGCAGTGGCACTTGATTCAAAATGGGATTTGGATGCTTTAACAAATGTTGTGGACTTGATGTTAGACCCTAATTTTTATTTGGAAAATGGCTTTGATGAGCAAATCAATTACGTGGAATTACTCCAACAGTGGTATCAAAAAAAGCATCATAATATTCCCGTATATTGCTATAGGAGTACTGGGGGATTTCCTTACGCTGGTAAATACGGAAAGTACGTATGCGAATTAGGACTCTATCCCTTGGAAAATGGATTTTGGGATGTCGCAGAAACCAAGAGTGAAGCAAGAATGGCTGTGGCTGAGCAAGCATACAGGTATCTTGAAGAAAACGGTTTATTGATCACATGGACAGACGAAATAGGTGAACCTAGTATAGACAGAGCAATTAATCAATTACAGGAACTTTATCAAAAGGGTTATATTGGTGAGCCGTGGTACGATTTCACTGAAACTTATGATGAGGATGGAAACCCACTTTGGCACTGTGAATGCCATGTGGAAGGCAGTGAGATCTATTTTGAGGATGAGTATACATCTAAAAAATATGGCAAGAAAGCAGTAGCGTATGATATGCTTTGTGATATTCTCGATTGGGAGGAAGATGATGAGGCTTAAAGAATTACGTGCAGAAAAGGGAACAACGCAAAAGGAAGTGGCAGAATTTATTTGTTGCTCTCCGCTGGTGTATTCGCGCTATGAAAGGGAAGAACGCGAGCCGGATATAGATGCGCTTTGCAGGCTTGCGGATTATTTTGGAGTAACCATTGACTATCTAGTTGAACGAGAAAAAGCAATAAAACAATAAGTGAAAAATCCGATTAGGAATTGCAAGAAACCTAATCGGATTTTTTGTTATTCGAACCCCCACGAAAGCGGTTTAGACAATCGGATTTCAAGACTTTTCGGATACTTCCCGAATCGTCCCGAATAATCCCTAAACCTCCCCGATTTTCAGCCCGATTTAGACTTTTCCTCGCACCTTCCCGGAAATTTGCGAGAAAATTGCGAGAAGCCTGCGAGAAACCGCTGAAAATCACATAGTCGCAAGTGTAAGCACAGTATAACATAGAAAATTCAAACTGTCAACAAACAATAGTAGGTAAATCCAATTCTCGTCTGCCAAAAATAAAAGAAAAGGATGAACCTAAAATGAAAACAAGAGAAGAAAGAATCAAAGAGTTCGAAACCATGCTTCGCAACGCTCCCGAAATCATGTCGCCCCTCAAGGTCGCCAAGTTCTCCCCCTTCGGGAAGAACCGAGTCTACGAGATGATAAGAACCAAAGAGCTAAAAGCGTACAAGTATCAGAACACCTACATAATCGCAAAGATCGATCTCGTGGAATACCTCGCCGACCATTGCGAGGATGGAAACCTTCGATACTTCTCGATAAAGGATGGTGACAAATGATTACCGTCAGAGAAGAAATAAGAAGCAACTATCCCGAAAAGCTCTCCCTCGAAAACATACGGTGCATTCTCCGCATCAGCAAACGCAAGACGGCGTGGATGCTCCAAAACGGAATCATCAAGTGTGAGATCAGCGAAAAGAAAACCAAGCAGTACACCGTAAGGATGGATGATCTCTTCGAATACCTCGACAAGGTCGAGCAAGCCGATCCATCTGTGAAGATACCCGTCGGAAGGTTCTCGGCAAAAAAGCCGAAGGTCGAATCCGTAGGCGAAAGATCAATCCACCCTATGCTGTACAACCGACCTCCCGAAGATTTCAGACTATGGCTCGAAGATGAATGGTACGCAGAACCCGACCTCCTCTACAGCACCGACGTGAGTCGAATCACAGGTTATGCAAAAACCTCGGTTAACCGATGGATGGAAAAGAAAACCCTGCGAACCGTCAAATCTCAAAGCGGAGTCATCACAACCAAGACATGGCTCGTAGACTTCTACTGCGAACACGCTTACGGAATCGTAATGAAATCGGATGCTCACATCGCACTCCTTACACGATACTATGCCGAGCAATAGCAAGGCTACCGCTCCCCAAAATTTGGGGCGCAATAAACAAAGAATAAGCACCGCACAAAGCTACATAAAATCAGCACTCATCGTAAGAAAAAACGATGGGTGCTTTTTTTGTGCAAAAAACACCCGAAAAGGAGAAAAAAATGAAATTCAAGAACAAAAACCATCAGGCAATCTTCACCACGGCAGCCAACAAGTTGAATCGAAGCGACAATGTGAAAATGTCGGTGCTTTACCTTCTGACCGCAGATGTTCGGTTATGGAACGCATCGAAGCATCACATCAAGAAGGGCTATATTGATCTTGATAGCATCAAAGTCAAGAACGGCAACATCAAAGCGTATACGCTATTGTGTGTAGCCAAGGATATCGCCTGCGGCACGAGCTACCTGTCCATTCACGACCTTTCCGACACCAACCTCATCACAGCAAAGATGTTCGGCACGATTACCACGGCCATCGGAATCCGCCGATACGGACTCGATAGAAACAAGAAAACAAACGAAAAGGAGAATGAAAATGCTGAAACTATCGATTAAAAACCCCACCACACAGGAAACCGAAACCTACGATGTGGCAACCGAATTCAATCAGTTTTTCAACCAAGCCAAGGAATATGGGCTGATCAACTCCATCTTCTCTTTGCGAGTCAATGCCATGAAAGATGAGAACGCCCCTATCTGGCTTCACGCAGATAGCGACGTTGGAAACAGTTTGCTCTCCATTCTCGACGGCGACGATAGCCTCTACGATGTTCGTGTCATAGACGAGGAACTCTCGGATGTTCGTGAGGAACTCCATGACGAGATTGAAGCCAACCTCGTATACGAGCAGTACAGCGATGTCGATGAGCTGTTCGACGATATCAAGGAGATGACGAAGTCCCTGGCAGCCTCGAAGATTTCCTTCTTCTGTCCGTTGGCTGGAAACCTCAATGACCATGAGGGCGACTACTACGAAGCAGACGGTTCAATGCTTACCGACAACATCGATAAGATCGAGGATGCCATCAGGAGTGAGCAGGCTCGTGAACTCAAGATGGGCGAATATATCAGCGACCACGCAGACATCAAAGGCAAGGTGCTGTTCGCAGAATGGGGTGTCGAGGAACACCGTGGCGCACTCTACGGAAGAATCGATTGCTACCTCACAGAGGAACTCTCCCCCGAAGAAACCGAACGCCTCAAGGATGCCATCACAGGTCAGAACAGCGACGGTCTCGGCGAGGGTTTCGAGCAGAGAGAAATCCACATTGACGAGGGCGACCTCTACGTTTCCTATTGGCAAAGTAACGATGAATACTTCCTCCACACCGAGGACGAATTCGACGAATACCTGTCGCAGGCAGGTGGAATGAGATTCGGAGGTTAAGGATGTCAAGCTTCTATGAAAGACAGATGCGGAGAATGTTCGGAGATTCCGAGGTTCTTTCCGCTGACACGATATTTGCAGGCAAAGCGATGGTCAGCAAGATCAGCGATGACCTTCGCGCCAAGGTAGAATTTGTGACGGCAAGAGTTTCAGGACAATACGAAGGTCTGAAGCTCTCCATCATAAATAAAAATGAAGGGCTTATCGACTCGC
>JAZRKS010000019.1:0-3784 GCA_045646445.1 Eubacteriales bacterium
CAGGCTCAGCTCCATATCCTTAACAACTTGCTCAATGAAAGCAAGTGCAATGTCAGCACCGCCGAGTGTGTAGGAAGCGGATACCTTTGCTTCGGTAGCACCAATGCCAAGGAAGCCGCGCTTGCCCTCTTCCAGTACTTCAAATTCAATATTTTCAACAGCTACGCCAAGCTCGGCAGCTGCTTTTTCTTTTGCTTCTTCAACGGTTTTAGCCGTTACAATCAATTCCTTTTTCATGGTTTTATATTACCTCATTCGTTGTTCGTAGTATCTTCGGTCTTGGATTCTTCCTCGGTTGCTGCCTTTTCGGCCTCTTCCTTGCGTTCATCCTTTTTCAGTGCGATTTTGCCAAAGGGAAGCTTTTCTGCTCTTTGTGCAGCTTCTTCCTTTTCCTGCTTTTCTTTTTCTTCAAGCAAAGCTTTGCGTGCAAGACCGCGCTCGCGGGTATCCTCAAAGTCCTCGTCGTCGATATAGTGGAGGGAGCGTACGGCTCTTACCTCACCCGAGGATTGGGTTTTGTTGATCTTCTTTTTGGTTTTGCCTGCCATTTCGCGCTCTGCCGCCTTGTAGTCCTCTTCGGTAAACTTGGGCAGGGGCATAATGCGGGACATGATGAAGGACTTGAGCAGACCAACCCAGCTACGGAACGCCCAATATACACCGATAACGGCAGGAACTGCCATGGTAAAGAAGGCAGACATTGCGGGCATGGTTACATCCATCATAGTGTTGGAGCAAGCCTGCTGTCTTGCATCAATTCCCTCGTTGGTAGCGGGTTGATACATAAACTTGCGGTTGAGCTTGGACGAGAAGAAATAGGTGACAAAGGTCAAAACGGGCACCAGCATCAAAACCAGGTTGCCCCAGCTGGGTGTCAGACCAAAGTTCAAACTACCAATGTTAAAGTTGGGGATCATTCCAACTGCCTTATCGAGGGAAACAAGTGCTTCCTCGGAGAAGTTGAAATATTGGAAATTGCCGAGTGCATCGATGATGCCGTCGCCGTTGCCCTTGAGCAAGGAAAGCAGCTCGATGGTACCGCGGTTGGAGGCAACGCTCATGCCAAGACCGCCTGCGGCAGGAGATGCAGTTGCAAAGGTGGTGAGTGCCGCTGTTACGTTTGCGCTTTGACCGAGCACGTAGTGCAACGGGTCTATAACGATGTTATAGAGTGCCATAACGATGGGCAATTGAACCAACAAAGGCAAACAACCGCTGTAAGGGCTGAAGTTCTCGCGTTGGTAGAGATCTTGAATCTCTGCCTGCATTTTTTGCATGGTGGGTTGGTCGTTGCGTCCCTTGTACTTGTTCTTAATCGCCATTTCCTTGGGACGGAGCTTTGCTTGCTTAATGGAGTTCTTTTGTTGCTTGATGGAGAAAGGCAACATCAAAATTTCGATAACGATTGCAAACAAGCAGATACCGACAACGTAAGAACCGAAGCCGAGATAGGTGGTGATCCAGTTCAAAATTTTACCGATAACAACCAGCACGTTATCAAGGAAGCCGCCCTTTTGTACGTCAACGCTTTGACGGAATGCTTCGAGCAAGGATGCTACGTCGGCGGCGTTGAGCTTATCGAGAATACCCGTACCCTCGGTGTTGGAAAGCTCTGCATCGGTATAAGCGGTAACAACGCTTGTGGTAGCCGCTACGGTGTTTGCCTTTTTGATAACGTTCTTTGCGGCATCGAGATTGAGTCCCTTGTCCTCTTTAAAGCTTGCGGCATCGCTATCGCTAAAGCCCTCTGCGGTCATATCATAACCACGGTTTGCCGCAACCAAGCCTTCGCGTGCATCGAATGCTTCCTTTGCGCCGTAAGCGGCAGAGAAGATTTCGGCAATCTTTTGGAGCTGGCTGTTAACAAGGCCGTGAGCCGCCATTTCCTCGGGGGTCTCTTGGATCAGTGCCTTTTCGTCAAAGGGGAGCGTGGGGACATTTTTGTTTCCCACACAACCGACAAGGGTTGTGAGAAGCAGTAAGATCGCCAGCACAAGTGTGGCGATGCGTCCTGTGAATTTTCTTGTTTTCATGTTTGGTTTCTTTCACCGTGTGGTGAAAAACTCCCTTCTTGTTTTTGGGATATGCACCGTCTGTTCTGATTTTTCGCACGGTGCTGCGAAATCATTGTTCTTTGTTTTCGTCTCTTTCCAAGCCGTATTCTTCCGGATAAAAATACTTTGTCATGGGAGCGACCTCGTATCGGCGGTTACGGAGTCCCTTCTCGGGTACGGGATCATATCCCGGTGCGCAGAAGGGCTGGCAGCGAAAGATGCGCATTGCCGTGAGCAAAAGCCCTACAAAAAATCCGCGCTTTTGAAATGCCTGAATGGCATATGCCGAGCAGGTTGGGGTGAATCGGCAGGTGGGTCTGCCCTTGAGGGGCGAGAGATACTTTTGGTAAAGACGAACGAGCCATATACACAAATGCTTCATGGCGTTATGTTTTCTTGGAACATATCGAGTTTGGCGAATCCGCGACGCAATTCTTTTTCTACGTCGGTGGATTTGATGTCAAGAATTCCTTCTTTTGGGCTAATAACAATCAAAAAACCTGTTTTGAGCTCGGGCTCTACTGCGCGATACCCTGCACGCAAAATACGCTTGGCACGGCTACGCTGTACTGCCCCACCCACACGTTTGGTAACGCTGACGCCAAAACGGTTGTACGCCCTTTTTTCGGGATTCTCCTTTTTGAGTCGCTTTGCCGCGTAGTCGCGCAAAACGAACACCGAAAGATACTGCCCCGAGAAGCGTGCGCCCCGCTGGAAGGTCTTGTTATACAGATGATGTTCCTTTAATGTTGTGTACTTCATTGGCTCTTTCCTCGGCTAAAGTTTTGCTTCCGTCATTGAAAATTTTGAAAAATTTTGAAAAATAAAAAAATGCGAATTATCGCTAACAAACAAAAACGCCGACAGCGCGAACGCGCAAGGCACGCTTCACAGCAGTCGGTGTTTTATGTTGGAATTGTTACCCACTTTGGGCAAGCAATTAGTAGGTCAGTCTCTTTCTGCCCTTTGCGCGTCTTCTCTTGAGTACGTTTCTGCCATCAGCAGTCTTCATTCTCTTTCTGAAGCCGTGCTCCTTCTTTCTCTGACGCTTTTTCGGTTGGTAAGTTCTGAGCATCGTTTGCACCTCCTTTAGATTAATCGGAAGCGTTTCACACTTTCAAGCCTGGAATACGCTTTTTACACAATGACACGTCATATTATAACCGATTCTTTCCTTTTTGTCAAGGGTTTTTTGAAAATAATTCAAAATATTTTCCACTTTTTTATTTTACGCGCGCGAGAGTGTCACCGTCGGTCACATCACCCAGGGGCTCTTTCTTGCTCTTTTGATACTGTTTTGTCCAAGTGACAACCGATTGCGATACGCGGAAAAGGCTGTATGCCGCCATAATCAGGTAGTTAAGATTAGCAATATTTTCTGTGCAGATCAGCCCCCACATCACCAAATTCGTTATGGAAGAAACGAGATTGTAGTAAGGTGTTTCAACGTAGCGCAACAAGCTCAGCACCGTAATGACCAGTCCGATCACGAAAAGGAAAATATCCAACCCCGCCTTTTGCTGCCCCCCACCAAAGAAAGGCAGGAGAAGCCAATAGCACAGCAAACAACCGAGGGCGGTTGAGGAAAGAACTACGATCTCCCCTTTCCATCCAAGTGAGCGAAGCTTAGTCGATGTTCCGTCGGAGTGCTTTTTCCAGTTAAAAAACGAAAATAATTGGAGAGGCATGGAAACGAGCAAGCAGTTGATCACCGAAAAATAAAGTCCCTC
>JAZRKS010000020.1:0-2168 GCA_045646445.1 Eubacteriales bacterium
AGGGCGTTTCTTGTCCGGTTTCGAACAGGAAGTACTGACCGTTCTTCTTGCAGTAAGCGGCGATCTCGCGGAGCGCTACGATGGTCTCACGATAGAGTTGCATATTGGGATCTTCGGGAATAAAGCCCGCGTGGGTTGCGATTTGGTTAACGCCAAGCTTCTTTGCAAAATCGGAACCTGCCTTCAGGTCAAGAATTCTTTGAAAACGTGCAAAGGGAGGAACGATACCAAGGGTGAGAGGACCTTCAAAAGCGTTCCAAACAGCCTTGCCGCTCCAACCGCACCAAACGGTGGAGATGCTAACGCCGTGCTTTTCAAGCGCTGCGAGAACTTTCTCTGCCCACTCGTCGGTGTAGCAAGCCATATCCCAGCAGGTGAGCTGAATGGAATCAAAGCCCATCTCTTTTACTTCTTTGATCTTTTGATCGATATCGGCATCTTGATGAAGATTAATCAGCAATCCAAGTCTCATAATAGTATCTCCTTTGATTAGTAGTTGATGGGGAGGGTAGCGGCGCCGTTGTCGGCACTTTCGCGCAAGAGTTCAACAAGCTTTACGGTCTTGTATGCGCTCTCTGCGGGGTTTTCAAGGTTTTCCTTGTTATTGAGGAGCAGATCAATGAAGAAAGCGAATTCTTCGGTAAAGGGACGGCAAACGGGAATGTCGGGAACAAAGGGCTCGCCCTCGTTGGGGTAGACCTTTACGGCATATCCTTGCATAACAACCTGTGCCTTCTCAAATCTTGCACGCAGACCTGCGGAGAAGGGGCTCTTGCGGCCTTCGTTCCAAGAACCGTCTGCAACAACGGTTACGTTGGGGTAGAAGAGACGGGTGTTTTCCATTTGCCAACGGGTTTGACCGTTGAACGCGGTTACGCTAACTGCTTCGGGCTCGCCGAGAAGATAGCGTGCCATGTCGATATCGTGAATGTGCATATCGAGGATGCAACCGCCGCTGCGGGTATCATCTTGGAACCAGTTTTCAAAGCCCCACTCGGGGTGAGCGCTCAGGCGGTACATGTTCAAGTGCTCAAGCTCGCCAAAGGTCTTTTCATCGATGCACTTCTTTACGTAGCGGTAAGCATCGCTGAAGCGCAGGCACTGACCAATCATCAGCTCTTTGCCGGTCTCCTTAGCAACTACCAGCATTTCCTCACATTGTGCGGCGTTGAGAGCCATGGGCTTTTCACAAAGCACGTGCTTGCCTGCACGCAGCATCTTTTTGGTGTATTCGCAGTGCAGGTAAGTGGGCAGACAGATGTCAGCCATATCGAACTCTTCGTTAGCGATCATTTCGTCAAGATCGGTGTATGTATGAATGCTTTCTGCAATTTTTACGGGCTCCGCACTTGTATTAATGGTGATCTGCTTTTCAAACTGTGCCTTATCAATGTCACAAATCGCAACCAACTCAAAGGGAACGTTACGGGTTGCAAGGTCGGTATAACCTGCATAGTGGGTGCGCGCAATACCGCCAAAGCCGATCATCGCAATTCTAACTTTTTTCATTGTCTTGTATCCTTTCGGGGAATTATATAGAGAGTGACAGATTACATACCGAGAACAGCCGCACCGATGATGCCTGCATCGTTGCGCAGGGTAGCAATGCGAATGTCGGGCGCTTTTACAACACCGCGGCCGTAGATTTGAGGCAGAACCTTGGGAACGACCAGATCGAGGAGGTATTGACCCTCGTTGGAAATACCACCGCCGATAGAGAGAACCTCGGGCTGTGCGATGTTGATCATGCTGGCAATGCCGCTTGCGAGATAGTCGATGTACTCATTAACAACCTCGGTAGCTGCCGCGTCACCAAGGCGCATACCGTCAAACGCGGTGCGACCGCTAACCTTACCGGCGTCTGCTACAAGCTTGGTCATAACAGTCTCGCGACCTGTAGCGGCACATTCTTCAAGCTTTTCCTTGGTGGTCTTGATCAGACCGGTAGCAGAGGAGTAAGCCTCCCAACAGCCGCGTCTGCCGCAAGAGCATTGACGGCCGCCAACCGAAATAACAATGTGGCCGAGCTCGCCCGCTGCGGAGTTAAAGCCCTTGAGCACCTTGCCGTCGGTGATAACGCCACCGCCAACACCTGTGCCGAGTGTGATCATAACAGAGGATTTTGCGCCCTTTGCCGCGCCTGCAATGGCTTCGCCCCAAGCAGCAGC
>JAZRKS010000021.1:0-1583 GCA_045646445.1 Eubacteriales bacterium
AGTTCTGTTCCGCCACGGTGAAATTATAGAAAAAATTCCCGAGAGGGATATTGTAGAAAGACTATTGCGCGAGGTTCGCACAATAAAGGAAAGAAAACGCTATGAGTAAAAATCTGCTTGAAATATTTAACAGATATAGACCTGATAATGCGTCTGCTGAGCTTTTGCTCTCGGCAGACGCTGATGGCATTGCTCTCAGAGTCGATAAAGAACAGCGTATGATAGAGGTGACGGTTCCGTTTCCTCGCGTCATTCCGCGCGTTGAACTTTATCGCATCGAGGAAGAAATTCGCGTAGCATATGAACTTAACAGCGTTCGCATTTGTCCCATTTACAATGCGGCTCTTTTTGACGTCTCGCAGATCCCCGATCTTTTAATGGAAACCAATCGTCGCGGTATTGTTGCCAAGGGCTTTTTTGACCGTGCCGAGTATCGCCTAACGGGCAACGTGCTCGATATCGATATTCCGTTTGGCAATGCGGGCATCAATCTTATTGAAAGCGCCGACACGCCAAAGCTGATGGAAAAGCTCGTGCGTGATACCTATGGCGTTGCCTTGCAGGTCAAGCTCCATACCATCAAGGGCTATGACCCCTTTGAATACAACAACTCGGTGCAAAATCGCATTGTGGAAATGAGCCGCGATGCCGCACGTGCCGAGGCAGACTATAAGCGTGATGCGCAAAGAGCGCCCGAGGCGATGGCTCCCGACATGGAGGAAGAGGAAGAAATGCTTCCGCGTGCCGCATCCATTTACGGCGAGGTTCCTCTGCCCGAATACGGCGAGGGCACCTGCCGCATTGGCACCTCTTTGTTTGATATCAGTGAGCCCGAATACGTACACGGCGAGCCCTTTGAGATCCGCCCCGTGCCCATTGGCTCCATTGATAAGCCGCAAAAGAACTTGACCATTATTGGTGAGGTCTTTGACATGACGCGCGAGGAAAGCCGCAACGGTGACCGTTTTGACGTCAGCTTTGCTATCTTCGACGGCAATGCATCCATCGAGCACCGTTCTTATTCTCTTGATATCGACGAGGCAACCGAGCTTTGCGAAATGCTCCACGATGGCGATGCCGTTGCTATGCGCGGATATGCCAAGCACGTGACCAGAAAAGGGAAGATCGACCCCGATTTTACCTTCTACTTTACCGACATTGCAAAAATTTCTAAATTCAAGCGCAAGGATACGGCAGAAAAGAAGCGCGTAGAATTGCACTTACATACCACTATGTCCACAATGGACGCACTCATTGCCCCCGATGCCGCCGTAAAAACGGCCTTCAAATGGGGCATGCCTGCCGTTGCCATCACCGACCACGGCAACGTACAAGCCTTTCCCGATGCCATGCTCACTCTTGAAAAAGCCGCAAAGGGAAGTGATTTCAAGGTCATTTACGGTATGGAGGCATATTTTGTCAACAACACCGCAGGTGCCATTACCGGCAAATATGACCCCAACCTGCACGCAGAGTGCGTCATTTTTGATATTGAAACCACCGGTCTTTCGGTGCAAAACTGCAAAATTACCGAAATTGGTGCGGTTAAGATCAAAAACGGTGAGGTTTTGGGCAAATTCAAC
>JAZRKS010000022.1:0-4069 GCA_045646445.1 Eubacteriales bacterium
AAGGTCAGACCATACAAAGCCGGTTTCGATAGAGCAGTTACCTTGGCTAAGACGAACGCTATGACGTGTACGGAGAGCTTCCTTGAGGTCGTCGATAACCGCTTCGAGAGGCTCTACCTTTGCGGCAACGGTAAGGTCGCCCGTGGCGATAGCGGACATCGTCAGGCTCAAAATCTCTTGTGTTGCGGATACGAGAACTGCCAACTCATCCTTTGCTGCGGCGGAGAATTGCAAATCCTTGGAGCGCAACTCTTCGGCGGACTCGAGAATATTAACGCTATGGTCGGCAATACGCTCGATGTCTCCAATGAGGCGGAGCAGCTCGGTGGTCTCGGCACTGTTCGATTCACCCACCTGACGGCTTCCCAACTTAACAAGGTAAGTACCAAGGATATCTTCATAGTGGTCGGTCAAATCCTCTGCATCGCGCACGTCCTGTGCGGCGGCATCGGTGTAGTTTTCAAGGCAATTCAACGCTCCCACAATGGAGTTGTTTGCAGCGGTTGCCATTTCGCCAACCAGCACGCGGCAACGCTCCAATGCGAGCTGAGGGGTTTGAAGCAAACGGTCGTCGAGCTCGGAAACAACCTCGGGAACCTTTGCATCGGGAATAAGCGTGAGCGCAATCTTTTCCAAGAGTGCCGAAAGAGGCAGGAAGATAAGCACGCAAGCTACGTTAAAGATAGAGTGTGCTACGGCAATACCGAATTCGCTTGCCGACACTGCAAGAAGGGCAGGCGCGAAGACAGCGCGCAAAATAGCAAACACAGTCAAAAGCAGAACTGCGCCCAAAACGTTAAAGGAAAGATGCACGAATGCGGCTCTCTTTGCGTTTTTGGTTGTTCCCACAGAGGAAATCATTGCGGTAACACAGGTACCGATGTTTTGACCCATAATAATCGGGATGCACGCGCCGTAGGTAACGCTACCCGTTGCGGCAAGTGCTTGCAAAATACCGACGGATGCCGACGAGGATTGAATGATTGCGGTGAGCACCGCCCCCGCCAACAGACCGAGAATGGGATTCTCGAACATGGTAAAGAGCTGTGTAAATTCGGGTACGTTTGCAAGTCCCTTAACAGCGGCGGACATAGTATCCATACCGAACATCAAAGTTGCAAAGCCCAAAAGAATCATACCCGTATCCTTTTTCTTCTCTCCCTTGAGGAACATATACATAATGATACCCAGCAGGGCGAGAATCGGGGTAAAGGTGCTGGGCTTGAAGAGCTGCAGAATGCCGCCGCCCTCAATGCCGCTTAAGCTGAGAATCCACGCGGTAACGGTTGTACCGACGTTGGCACCGAGAATGACGTTGATGGCTTGCTTTAAGGTCATCAAGCCGGAGTTAACAAAACCGACGACCATAACGGTGGTGGCGGAGGAGCTTTGAATAACAGCGGTTACGCCAAGACCGGTTAAAAAGCCCGCAAGCTTGTTGGTGGTCAGCTTGCTAAGCAGGGAGCGCAAAGCCGTGCCTGCACGACGCTCAAGTGCTTCACCCATCAGGTTCATACCGAAGAGGAAGAGGCAGAGACCGAGAATCATTTCAAGCAACTGAAAATTGGGGTTCTCGAACAAAAAATTCATGATAGCATTCATTGTTGTCTTTTTCCTTCCATATTTTTAAGAGTCTTTTCAAAGATGCGTTGGGTTATTTGCCAATGTGCTCGAGCATAATTTCGGCACTGTGCACGTTGGTGGCAAGCGGAATGTTTTGCACGTCGCAAAGGCGCAACAGTGCAGAAACGTCAGGCTCGTGAGGTTGAGCCGTGAGGGGATCGCGCAAGAAGACAACCAGATCGAGCTTGCCCTCTGCAATCATCGAGCCGATCTGCTGGTCGCCGCCAAGCGGACCGCTCTTCATACGGGTAATGCGAAGTCCCGTTTCGCCCATAACCATCGTGCCTGTGGTACCCGTTGCGTACAGCTCGTGAGGAGCCAGCACCTCGCGGTACTTAACGGCAAGATTGATCATGTCTTCTTTTTTCTTGTCGTGTGCAATTAATGCAATTTTCATTTATATTTTCTCCTTTTGGAAATTTTGCAAAATCCGTCGGGCTTCCAAATTAGCCCAGTTTATTATAGCATATTTTTTTTAGGTTTTCAATAAGTTTTCCCGAATTTCTATATTTTGAACGATTTGCACCATTGTTTTAATGCAAAATCTTGCAAAAATGAGCAAAGTATGCTATACTGTAAGCAACAAATGATCCCCCGAAAGGAGAACTGCAGATGATTTTAACCAAACTCACGTCGTCAATGGAAAAATGCTTTCTTGATAGCAACATTGTCACCTATCCCGAGCTGACACATCTTTCGGCACTGAAAAACGAGCGCTTGTCTTTTCAACTGCTTTATACAGACGATACAGTGGATGCCACACTTCCCTATCGCGCAACCACTTACAGATTGCAAATAGAGGGGCTCCCAAAAGAATTGGTATCTGTGCGCCACGTGGATAGCGTGCCTGTGACCATTCCTTGCCTGACAGAGAACGGCGACGGCAATTTTTTGCGCACCACCCCGGGGCTCTATCCCGACGTGCTCTCCCCCCTCTACCAAAACGTAGTGTCGGTGATGCGCGGACAGCTGCAATCGGTTTGGATTGAAGTCGACCTTAGCGAACAACTTTCTGCAGGCGAGCATACCGTTACCGTTAAGCTGCTTGACGGCGCACGCGAGGTGCAAGCAGAAAACGCGTTGACGCTCACTGTTATCGATGCCCTTTTGCCACCGCAGGAAATGATTTTGACACAGTGGTTTCACTGCGACTGCTTGGCAAACTACTACAACGTGGAAGTTTGGAGCGAGGAACATTGGCGCATTGTGGAAAACTTTGCCGCCACCGCCGCCAAAAACGGCATCAATATGCTGCTCACCCCCGTGCACACGCCACCGCTCGATACCGCCGTAAATAGCGAGAGAACCACCACGCAATTGGTTGACGTATTTGTAAAGGACGGCGCGTATTCCTTCTCCTTTGAAAAGCTCGACCGTTGGATTGAAATGTGCAACCGCGTAGGCATTCGCTATTTTGAAATTGCCCATTTGTTTACCCAGTGGGGTGCGCAACGTGCACCCAAGATCATGGCACACGTAGAGGGCGAATATAAGCGCATTTTTGGCTGGGAAACCGATTCGATGGGCGAGGAATACACTAAGTACCTGCGCGCCTTCTTGACGGCTTTTCTTGCGCATATGAAGGCACGCGGAGACGATAAGAGATGTTATTTTCATATATCGGATGAGCCGAACAAGCTGCACATCGACCGCTACCGCGCAGTCAAGGCAAGCGTTGCCGACCTGCTTGAGGGCTACCCTATTATGGATGCGCTCTCAAATCTTGAATTCTATCAAAACGGCCTTGTGGAGCTCCCCATTCCTTCCAACGATCACATTGCGCCTTTCATCGAGGCAGGTGTGACGGGTCTTTGGACCTATTATTGTTGCGCGCAGGAAAAGGGCGTTTCCAACCGATTTGTTGCAATGCCGCTCTGGCGCACGCGCTCCATCGGGTTGCAGCTTTACAAATGCAACATTGTCGGATTTTTGCATTGGGGATATAATTTCTACAATGCATCCCTCTCCAAGGGAACGGTCAACCCCTACCTTGACACCTGCGCGAACTACTCTTTCCCTGCGGGAGATGCCTTTTCGGTTTATCCTGCGCAAAACGGCGAGGCGTTGGAATCCATTCGCATCCTCTCGTTCTATGAAGCATTGCAGGACGTGCGCGCCTTCCGCTTGGCAGAAACCCTCTGCGGTCGCGAGCGCGTCATAGAAGAACTGGAAAAAATCTTTGGCGAGGAGATCCGCTTTGACAGATGCGCAAAGTCTGCCGCACCTCTGCTTGCCATCAGAGAAAAAATCAATGAAATGATAGCAGAAGCAATCAAATAAACAAAAAGAGACGAACGATGTTCGTCTCTTTTTTACCATTTTGTTTTTTTCTTCAATACCTCATAAAGCGAGAGGAAGCTTTGATGGCGCGACTTTGGAATGTCGCCCGACTTGACGGCGGCAAGGATGGCACAGCCCTGTTCTTTGGTGTGGGAAGTCGAGGCCA
>JAZRKS010000023.1:0-7868 GCA_045646445.1 Eubacteriales bacterium
TCTGCGTGCTGTCACCAAACATCTTCTTTGCAAACACCTCAAGCGTGCCCTTCAGGTCGCCCATGGTAATACCCTTGTCAATAACAAGGCCTTCCAATTGGTGGAACAGAGGGGAGTGCGTAGCATCCAATGCATCGGAGCGGTAAACGCGACCGGGAGAGATGATGCGAATGGGGGGCTTTTGATGCTCCATAACGCGAACCTGAACGGGAGAGGTTTGAGAACGGAGCAGAATATTTTCGGTAATGTAGAAGGTATCCTGTGTATCGCGTGCAGGATGGTTTTCGGGAATGTTGAGTGCTTGGAAGTTGTAGTAATCCAATTCAACCTCGGGACCTTCGGCAATCGAGAAGCCCATGCCGATAAAGATGTCCTCAAGCTCTCTTTGCGCGCGTGTCAGGGGATGAATGTGACCTGTGGGCGCAGGGGTGCCGGGCATAGTAACGTCCAGCTTTTCTGCCTTGAGCTGAGCCTCAAGTGCCTTTGCCTGTTGTTCGGTCTTCTTTGCGTTCAAGGCTGCCTCAATGGCTTCGCGAACCTCGTTTGCAAGCTGACCAACAATGGGGCGTTCCTCGGGGGTAAGAGCACCCATACCGCGCAAAACGGCGGTCAGCTCACCCTTTTTACCAAGGTATTTGATCTTAATTTCCTCAAGATTTGCGTCGGGAGCATTGATCTGCTCGAGCGCTTCCACTTGAATTTTTGAAAGCTTTTCCTTCATTTTATATATCTTCCTTTCAAAATGATTACAAAGTTGGGGAGGCAACAAAAAAAGCGCCGTCCCACACATCAGGACGAGGCGCAAAATGCACACCGCGGTACCACCCGAATTTTCGGCTCAAAGCCAACACTCTGATAGGCGATAACGGTGCCTTACCGTATCGGGTTAGTAGCCGCAGCGTTAGCCCGATCTGCTCCAAAGGGAAATGCACAACTCGAAGATTATGCACCACTCTCAGCTTTGTGGCACTCTCTGTAATAACCCAAATTCAAGTCGGCGAACTTTATCATCGCATTCTAAGTCAAATTATATCACACTTTTTTGCGCTTTGCAAGAGATTTTTGAAAAAAAGATAAAAAAGATGATAATATATAATCAATGTAGACAAAAAAGAAGGCACTGTGCCCGTGGGCACAGTGCCTTTGAATGTTTATTCTTGAGGGGAGTAATCGTAGCCTGCTTTTTCCCATTCGATTTCGGGGAATGCTGCAAAAATGGAGGTCAACTTGCCTTGCTTGTTGATGTAGGTGTAGTCGAGATAATTTTCGAGCATTGCCTCGGTAAAGAGGTTGGGAACGTAGTAGTCAGCGGTCATGTCGGTAATCATTTCATCGCTGTAAGCAACTGCGTGCTCATTAAAGAGAACGGGAATGACGGGCAGATCGGTCAAAAGAAGCTCTTCTGCCTTGTGGAGCAGAGTTGCCTTTTGGGTCTTCCACTCTTCAACCTTGGTGGTGGGAGTAATGCCGTTCTGATCATAAATAGCCTTTACTGCATCGTAGGTTGCCTGGAACTCTTCCTTTGTATCATAAATACCAAGGAAGTCTTGGCTGGTCTCACGGTCAAGCTTTGCAAAGTAGGGAATGTAGTAAACAGCCTCCATCAGGTTGTTGTACGCTTCGCTATCGTAGCCGGTGCGGTGAGGCTCAAGGATGTAGTTTTCCATATCGTATTGCATACCTGCAAAGGGTTTTGCAAAGCCGGAGAGAACCGAGAAAGCATCTGCAGAGAATGCAACGTAGTCAAATGCCAAAACCTCAAAGGTCTTGCGAGTGATGGATTCAACGAACAAATCGTCGCAAATGTCCTTCATAAAGGGGTCTGCGTCAGATGCGATTGCCTTGAGAACGTCGTTGTTTTGAATGGGCTTAACCTTGTTAACCTTTACGTCAAAGCCGAGCTGACGCCAAGATTCAGCAATCATTTCGGTTGCAATTACGTTGATCTCATCGTAGCATGCAACGTTGATGGAGAAGGAATAATTTCCGGGAACAACGCCTGCCTGTGTCAGCAGCTCTTGTGCCGCTGCGGGAGAAGCGGTTGCAGAGATCAAGGAGTTGTTTGCGTTATCGCGGAAGGTTTCTACCTCCGTGGTAGAGAAGAGCTTCTTTTGAGCGGCACCTGCCTCAAACACACCGTTGGGAACAATACCCGTAGCGGCTTTGGCAAATACAACTGCGTTTGCAATTGCCTGACGGTCGATTGCAAGCGAGAGTGCCTTGCGAACCTCGGGCTTAGCAAAGAGTGCCTCGCCGTTGATCAGTGCTTTTTCATTGAGATAGAGAGAGAAGGTAGACATGGAATTCGCAGTCTTTACGTTTTGCATAACAGAGCTGCCGGAATTTTTGCGCATAGAGCCGGGAATGCCACCAATGTAGAACAGGCGGTTGTTTTGGAATTCTGCTTCCAACTCTTCAGCACTGAGCATGCAGTTTACGAGCAAACGGTGGGGAACAACAAATTCGTCAACCGCATCCTCCTCGGGGTTGCGGTAGTAGTAGCTGTTACGCTCCAACACGAAGTAAGAAAGTCTCTTTACATCGCAAAAAGGGTTTACGCCGCTGGTTATTACGTTGCCCCATTCATCCAGTGCATAATCGTCTTTTACAATGTCTCTGTTTGCAAAAGCAACATCATCCGATTTATCAACTGCGGTGTTGTAGTCTTCCTTGCTAACGTTTACGTAGCGGGTCTTACCAAGCTTAAAGGGACCGCTGCAGATCATGGTAGCACCCTTCTTTGCCCAGTCGGCATCCTTTTCGATGTGGCTCTCAGGCAGGGGAGCGGTTGCAACGCTGGTAAGGTTCAAAAGGAATGCTTCCACGTCAATAGCACCTTCAAAGGTGATGGTCAGCATCTTAGAGGAGTTTGCCTCAACGCCAAGGTCGTCAATGGTAACGTCGCCTTCCTTAACGGCGCGGGCGTTCTTAATGTCAAACAAGAGTGAAGCTGCCTCAAAGCTGTTCTTCGGGTTGAGCAAACGCTTCCAGGTGTAAAGTACGTTATCGGTAGTAATGGGGTCTTTGTTGCTCCAACAGGTATCCTTGAGCAAAATTACCATTTTGTACTCATTCTTTTCTGCGTTTTCAAAATACTCATAGGTATCAACCAATGCATTTTGAATAACACCCTTGTCGTCCAGCTTAAACAGGGTTTCAAACAGCATGCTTACAATGCTGAGCGTTCCCGAGTTGTAATAAGCATAGGCGGGGTCGAAATTATAAATTTCGTCGGGCAGATACATGGTGATCATCGGTCCCAAATCGTCCTCGTCACGCTTAGCGCAGGAAGAGAACAAGGGGATCATCATCAGTACGCACAAAAGGAGTGCAATGACTTTTTTGAGCATGGTAAAAACCTCCTCTTTTGGAAAGAAATAAACCAACGTGCCGTCAGCACGCAATATACCCTTATATTATATACTATTTCATCTTATATTTCAAGAGCTTTTTGCTATTTTTGATGTATATTTTGTTAATTTTTTTGACAAATTAAGCATAAAAACACAACAAAAGGAGGTGCGAAATGGATGATTTGACAAGGAGTGATCTTGCCTGCGAGCTTGCAGGGAACGGAAAATCCCTTTGTGATGGAGCGGATTGGAAAACGAGAGAGGTTGCGGGCTTCGTCATCAGCGAGCTGATTATCAGCACAAAAGAGGCGGCCGATAGCCTTGGCAAGCCTTGCGGACGATATCTTACCGTTGAATGTGGGCGTATCGATCGCTTGAGCGCAGGCGACAAACGCACACTCTCTCACCTTTTGGCAGGGGAGCTTCGCGGAACGGCACAGCGACTCACACACAAAGCGGTGGATAGCAACCTTTCGGTGTTTGTGGCAGGTCTTGGCAATGCCGACCTAACACCCGATGCCATCGGTCCGCAAACTGTGCGCCGCTTAACGGCAACCAGACATTTGCGGCAGTATGAGGGCGAGCTCTACCGTGCCGCGGGATGCTCGTCACTCTCGGCACTCTCCCCGGGCGTGCTCGGACAGACGGGAATTGAAACCTCGGAGCTCTTGCGCGGAGCGGTCAATTCCACCCATCCCGACGTCATCATTGCCATCGATGCACTTACCGCGCGGAGCTGTGACCGTCTTTGTGCCACGGTTCAACTGTCCGATACCGGCATTGAGCCGGGCTCGGGAGTGGGGAATCACCGTCGACCCATCACCTACAAAAGTATGGGAGTCCCCGTCATCGCCCTCGGCGTTCCAACCGTTGTCAATTCCGCCACGCTCGTGTGGGATGCCCTGCAAAAGGCAGGTATTGATGGGGGAAACGCGCAATTGCAAAAGGTTTTGGAGAGTGGCAAAAGCTTTTTTGTCTCTCCCAAGGAGAGCGACATCATTTGTGAGAGCATCGCACAGCTTTTTGCGCGCGCCATCGGCTTGGCTTTTACCGAAGGACTTTTGGATATGGAATAAAGCAAAGGCTCGCATCATAAAATGGGATGATCGATAAAACACAGGAGGAAGCATCATGGAACGTCATCCCATCCCGACGAATGCCCCCACGGCAGAGCCGCAGATTCGACTCTCGCCAAAGCCATTTCGCAAGTCAAGACATTTTGGCGCATTTCTCATTTGTTGCGCGCTTTTTGTGGCAGGCTTTGCGCTCACGGCACTCTGGCGCGATGCCGACGGTTCTTTTTGGGAAAAGCAAGAGGAAACAACCGCACCCACCGAGGATGACAAGCTCCCGCCCATCTCCACGCCAATTGTTCCGCCCAAGCCCGAAGAAATCATCATTCCCGACGGTGCGACACCCATCGTCACCTATGACCTATCTCATCTCGGGCAGGGGATCGGCTATCTCAATAATGAAACCTGTTACAAGCCGAATATCAACGCACTTCTTACGAGCGACGTGACAAGCAAGCCCACCGAGGAACCCTTGGTGCTTGTTCTGCACACCCACGCAAGCGAGGGGTATCTGGCTGAATCGGCTACATATCTGGAGGGCGACCTCGGCAACATCACCTACACCCAAGACGGGGGACGAAACGTTTTGGCAGTTGGAAAAGCATTCATTGCCGCACTCAACAAAAACGGCATCACCGCCATTCATTGCACAGTGATGCACGATGCCTCGGGGCTTTCGGGCTCTTACGAGCGCGCCGCCGAGAGTATCCAATTTTTTTTAACACACTATCCAAGCATTCGCTACGTCGTCGATCTCCACCGCGATGCCATTCTCACTCGCGAGGGGGAATACGTCAAAGCTGCCACCGAAATTGACGGAAAGAGTGTCGCACAGATCCTTCCCGTGGTAGGGAGCAACGCAGGCGGTTGGGAGCACGACGGGTGGGAAGGGAACCTTGCACTCGCTTTGCAGCTTCGCCAAGAGCTCAACCAAAACGGTACCGCGCTTTGCCGTCCGACTATGTTGCGAACAAACACCTATAATCAAGAATTGGCCCCCTATGCAATCCTTTTAGAGATTGGAACAGGAGCCAATTCGATTGATGAAGCTATAGCGGCAGCTACCCTTGCGGGGGAGGCGTTTGCCAAGGTGATTTTATCTCACTGACGGCGCAGGCAGAGCACTTCAATGCCAAGCAGAGCCGCGCCCAAAACAAGACCGAAACCGAGAGAAATTGCACCGGTTTCCATTGCGCCGATGATGCCAACAAAGGCAACAAGGCAAACACCAAAACCGATTGCGCGTGCTGCAACGCGGGTGCGAGTTGCGGTCAAAAAAGCAAGTACGAGAGACAGAGCGGCGAGCATTGCATCAGCCGCTTTTCTCATTTTAGAAGGTCTTGCGCCTACGTTAAAGTAGTCTGCAAAAATATCATTATTGGAATAAACTTGTCCGTTGTTTTGATAAGAAATGTTCATTTTGTGCCTCTCTAAATCCAAAAATGGAACTCTTGTGAGGTTATTATAGCAGATAAAATGGCATTTGTCAATACCTTTTTTCCAAAAAAAGAAAAAATTTGCAAAAACCTCTTTACAAAACGGAAAAGTCGTGCTATAATAATATCGTAATCGGAAAAAGGAGGAGCTTATGGACTCTTATCTGAATAGACTGAAAACAGTAAAAAACGAACAAAAAATGACAAACGAGCAGCTTGCGGCACGCACGGGAATTCCGCTTGGCACGCTGAGCAAAATTCTAGCGGGCATGTGCGATTCTCCCAAGGTCAACAATCTTGCGGCTATTTGTGATGCACTCGGTTGCTCCGTTGATTATATCCTTACCGGCAAGCCGGAGAACACCAACAACTATACCTTGAGCGATGCGGAGATCCGCATGGTCGAGGCTTGGCGTGAGCTTGATTTTTACGGTCGCGACTTGGTAGAAACTATTATGTTTAAAGAGGCACAGCGCATCTCGGCAACTGCCACCGCGGCACCGCAGACAGGGGCAGACGAGGGTGAAAAGACCTCTGCACGTATCCTGCCCGTTATGCGCCCACAGAGCCGCTACACAAGCGAGGCAATGCGCTCCGGCAAACGCGCCATTCTTTTGTATGAGCTGCCCGTTTCTGCCGGTGTCGGCGTTTACCTCGACGAGGCAGAGGCAGAGAGCATCAATATTCCCAATAACGATAAAACCGCCGAGGCAGACTATGCTCTGCGCATCAGCGGCAACAGTATGGAGCCCAAATACCGTGACGGTGATATTCTCCTTGTTCGCAATACCGATAGCATTGAGGTTGGCGAGCTCGGCATCTTCCTTTTGGACGGTTGCGGCTTCTTTAAGGTATTTGGCGGCGACCGCCTGATCTCCCTCAACCCCGCGTACGGTCCCATCCTGCTCAAGGATTTTGCCGACGTACAGTGCAAGGGTCAGGTCGTTGGCAAGCTGAAGCGTAAGTAACTTTTGAGGTAGGGCAGAGTATGCATGAAAATCATAGACAGAGAATGATAGAAAGATGCCAAAAGACGGGCTTTGCATCTTTTGCTGACCACGAGGTTTTGGAAATGCTGCTCTATTATTCCAAGCCGAGGGGAGATACAAACGAAACGGCGCACCTTTTGCTTGAAAGATTTGGCCGCATCGACCATGTTTTTGAGGCAACACCCGAGGAGCTGATGCAAATTGACGGCATCGGCCAATACAGTGCCGTGCTCATGCAGTTGATTCGCGAGTCGGCACGTCGCTACACCAAGGCGGTCATGCAAAATCGCAAACGCTTTTCGCATATTCGCGAGGTAGCAGAGTTTGCAAATGCCTGCTTTGTTGGTGCAACAAGCGAGCAGCTGTATCTTTTCCTGTTCAATAATGGCATGGAGATCATTGATTCCATTCTTCTCACTACCGGAGCCATCAACAGTGCCGAAATTCCTACCCGTATGATGCTGGAGAAGGCGATTTTAAAGAAAGCCTCTTGCGCAATTCTCGCGCACAACCATCCGCACGGCTTAGCAGTACCGTCCGACAGTGACGTTCAACTCACCTGCCACGCGGCAGAGGTGCTTGGGCTGATCAATATTCCGCTTCTTGAGCATTTGGTCTTTGCCGAAAATCGCTACGCTTGTATCATGAAGAACAATTACCGCCTTTTCACCGGCAATTCCATTCCTGGCTTCGCACAGCAAAATTCCTTCCTTGTCGATCTGAATGCGTTCTTTAAGATCGACGATGCAGATTGCATCATTGCGGATCCCTTTGAACAAGCTGAAAATGCCCAAAATCCAATAAAATGATATAAAAACAGCCGCAAAACGTCGTTTTGCTGCTGTTTTATTTGTGTTTTGGGCAAACTTATCAAACAATAGCGGGCTTCTTTTTGTTTGCCATTTGAGCCTTGATATCAAAACCGTATTGTGCCGAGGAGCCGAGAGAGGCCTCAATGCGGAGCAAGCGGTTGTATTTTGCCACGCGCTCACTGCGGCAGGGAGCTCCCGTTTTAAT
>JAZRKS010000024.1:0-6866 GCA_045646445.1 Eubacteriales bacterium
CCAACTGAAGCTCAGCATCGGAAACGTGAGTAACTGTTCCGGTAACGACATCTCCTGTATTTAAAGTTAAGCATTGCGATTCGAGCATTTCTTCGAAATTTTCTTTCATAATTTCGCTCATGGTTTTATATACCTCCTGTATTTCCTCGCTTGGTGTCGATGCACCCGCGACGATTCCAACGTAAAGTGATGCGGCAAAGCGGGGCGCATCCAATTCGGACGCATCTGCTATCCACACCGTGTTGCCGCACACCTCGCGGCAAATTTCATAAAGCTTTGCGGTGTTGGCACTCTCTCGTCCCCCCACCACCACGATGCCATCGCACCGTGCTGCAAGCTCCCGAGCACACCTTTGGCGTTCTTCGGTCACACTGCATATTGTACCAAAAATTTTGGCATTTGTATATAGTTTTTCAACAATCTTTTTACTTTCGTTCCATTTGCACAAATTTTGCGTTGTTTGAGCCGCTAAAATGGGGATTTTGCCGTCATTTTCTTGCGCATTTCTCTGCAAAATCAGCTCCTCAAGTGCATCGGGATCCAAAAAGGTATATTTTTCCCCTTCGCAACGGCTCATCACTCCCTTGACCTCGGGGTGATCCTCATTGCCGAGAAGCAAGAAAAACTCGCTTTGCGCATTGGTTGCCGAGGCAATTTTTTGCACCTTTTGCACAAACGGACAGGTGCAATCCACAAGGGTAAAATGCGGATTTTTTGCAGCTATTTGGGCAAGCCTTTGCTGAACGGAATCGGAAACTCCGTGCGCGCGAATAATTAGAGCAAACGGCTTTTGAAGGGTTGCACTCTCTGCCTTAATATAGGACTCCTCCTCGTTTAAGGAGAATATACCGCGCCTCTCTAAGGAGCGAACGAAGGCCTCATTGTGAATCAAATGGCCAAGGGTTGCAATTTCACCGCTGTCGGGCATTCCCTGCGCAGTTGCTTCAAGTGCTTCAACCGCTCTTTTGACACCAAAGCAAAAGCCTGCGTGCGGTGCTATCTCAACGGTGCGCTTCCCCGTCATATTTCGGTTTTTTCCTTAATCAATTTAATGATACCTGCGGTGCACTCGTCGGGAGTCATGCCGGAGTTGTCAAAAAGAGTAGCATCGGGTGCGGCAATTGCAGGAGCAACTGCGCGAGTGCTATCGTTGCGGTCGCGTTCTCTCATATCGGCAAGCACTTCCTCGTATGTGACCTCAATGCCCTTTGCCACCAGCTCGTCGCGGCGGCGCATTGCGCGGCACTCGTCGGATGCGGTCAAAAAGATCTTAACGTTTGCATCGGGCAAAATAACCGTACCGATATCGCGGCCATCCATAATTACGCTGTTCTCACGTGCAATTTTGCGTTGCGTTTCCAAAAGGAATGCGCGAACCGCAGGAATTGCAGAAACATCGGAGGCGTACATCGACATTTCGGGCGTGCGGATGCGGTCACCGAGGTCTTCGCCGTTGAGGCAGACAATCTGGCGTCCGTTTTCGTATTTGAGTTCAACCGAAATTTCGGGCAAAAGTGCGGCAACACCTTCGGGATCCTTGGGATTGACGTTGCGGGAACGCACAAAGTAGCCAACGGTTCGATAGAGTGCGCCCGTATCTACATATATAATACCCAATTCGCGTGCAACAGCCTTTGCAACCGTAGATTTACCTGCCCCGCTGGGACCGTCAATAGCGATTTGAATCATAATGCTCTTCCTTTTTCTTAAATTTATCCCCACGCGGCGGAAGTTCCCGCTACCGTGGCAGTGGAAAATGCGATTTGCAGATTGAAGCCACCTGTGTAGGCGTCAACATCCAAAACCTCGCCTGCAAAGTACAAGCCTTCTACAAGCTTAGATTGCATTGTTTTGGGGTCAACCTCCTTAACACAGACACCTCCGCGCGTGACAATTGCTTCTTCAATAGGGCGGAATCCGACGAGCGGAACACGAATGCCCTTGAGCACCTGCACCATTTTTTCACGTTCCTCGCGTGTGATGGAGTTGACCTTTTTGCGCGGATCAATGCCGCACAAGCCAATATAAGGCGCGATCATTTTTTGCGGCAAGAGATCATCAAGCGCGTTGATAAGATCGCGGTTTTGATATTTTGCAAAATCCGAAAGGATGCGTGCATCCAAGGTTTTTTCGTCAAGCGCGGGTTTGAGGTCGATCACTGCCTCATATTTGCCGGGGGTGATGTCGGAAAGATGCGCCGATGCCGAAAGCACCAAAGGACCTGTCAGTCCGTAGTGGGTAAAGAGCATCTCGCCAAAGTCCTCGTAAACGACCTTGCCCGATTGTGCCAACTTTATAGAAAGAGACACGTTTTTGAGAGATAGACCTTGCAGAGATGCACAAAGCTTTCCCAGTGCCACAAGCGGCACCAAAGAGGGGTGTAAAGGTGTTACGGTATGCCCTGCCTCAGCAGCAAAGCGATAGCCATCGCCATCAGAGCCGGTCATTGAATAGGAACGACCGCCCGTGCAAACGATTACAGCATCAAAGCTCTCCTCGCTCTCACCGTAACGCAAGCCACAAATGTGAGCGTCCTCAACAAGAAGTCCGCGCACACGTCGGTGAACGATCTCGACACCTGCCTCACGGCATTTCTTCTCCATTGCCGAAACAATGTCGGCAGCTCTATCGGAAATCGGAAAAACGCGCTTTCCGCGCTCGGTTTTCAGCGGAACACCTGCCTCTTCAAAAAAAGCCATTGTGTCCGCCGTTGAAAAGCGCGAAAGAGACGCGTATAAAAATCTTGGGTTGGTGGGTACGTTGGCAAGAAACTCGTTATTATCACAATTGTTAGTAACGTTGCAGCGTCCCTTACCTGTAATGCGGAGCTTTTTGCCCACGCGATCGTTGCGCTCAAAAAGCGTAACTGCGGCGCCTGCCTCGGCGGCGGTAATGGCTGCCATCATTCCGGCTGCCCCCGCACCGATTACGGCAACACGGCGTGCATCAGTTTCGTTTCTTGTCATAAACGTCATAATGGTCCCATACCTCTTCCAAAACGCGCAAACGCTCGCTGACCTCTGCTTCACGCTCACGTGCAACTGCCACAACAAGGGCGTTAATGATGCTCAAGGGAGCTACCAAGGAATCCACAAAGGATGCCATATCACTGTGCGCGATAAGGAGTTGGTCTGCTTGAGGGGCTATGGGAGAAAGATTGCTGTCGGTCAAAGCGATTACGTCAGCGCCTCTTTCCTTTGCGTATTCGACCGCATTGATGATACGGCTGGAATAACGCGGAAAGCTGATGGCAATCATAACGTCTCCTGCACCGATTTGCATAATCTGCTCGAACATTTCACTGCCCGAGGTGGTTTGCACAAAACGAACGTTATCAAAAATCATGCGCAAGCTATGGTTGAGAAAGCCTGCAAGCGTTGAGGATGCACGAACACCGATGATGTAGATGTTTTTTGCATTCACAATATTTTGCACTGCGGCGTTAAAGGATGTATGATCGATCTCGGTAGCAGTTTGTCTGATTTTTTCAATATCAGAGGTGAGTACCTTTTCGAGCACGTCGTCCTCACCGATCAGGCTGTTTGTAACCTCCATACGCTGAAAAGAGGTCAAGCGGCTGCGAATGAGCTTTTTGAGCTCGCGTTGCAGCTCGGGATAGCCCTCGTAGCCAAGCTCGTTGGCAAAACGGACTACGGTCGACTCGGAAACGCCTACGATTGTGCCAAGCCTTGATGCGGTATAGTATGCGGCTTTGTCGTAATGCTCAAGAATATATGCCGCTATTAATTTTTGTCCTTTGGAAAAGGAGGACATGCCTTCTTCTATGATTTGAAGCAGATCACCATTGTGCATAGTGGTCACTCTCCTTCCCTCATAATCTTTACAACATACATATTATTATAGCGCAAAATGCCAAAAATGTCAACTAAAAAACAAAAAATCGCAAAATATTTTTTATAATTTTGGTTATATTTTTTTGTTGCCATTCATTGACAACACCCAAGCGTTGTGGTATAATATTTTTGTAAAACCGATCTCGTTCGCCAAAACATGCGGCAACAGAGGTAACTCAAATTAAAGGAGCACGGATTATGAAAAAGATCTATACCGGAAAAACCAAGGACGTTTATGCACTTGACAACGGCAACGTTATGCTCAAATTTAAGGATGATTGCACCGGCAAAGACGGTGTATTTGATCCCGGTGAAAACACCGTAGGCCTTAACATTGACGGTATCGGCAAAGCAAATCTCCAAACTTCGGTTTACTATTTTGAGCTTTGCAAGAAGGCAGGCGTTAAGACTCACTACGTTGGTGCTGACGTTGAAAACGCCACCATGGAAGTTCTCCCCGCAACCGTTTTCGGTCACGGGCTTGAGGTTATCTGCCGCTTGGTTGCAACCGGTAGCTTTATTCGCAGATACGGTGAATATATTGAAAACGGCACCCGCCTTGAGGGGGGGTACGTTGAGTGCACCTTCAAAAATGACGAAAAAGGTGACCCGCTCGTAACTGCTGAAGGTCTTGCTGCTCTCGGTATTATGGACATGAAAATGTTTGAGAGCATGAAGGAACAGACGCTTAAGATCACCAAGATCGTTGCCGACGACCTTGCAACCATTGGTCTTGACCTTTGGGACATCAAGTTTGAGTTTGGCTACAACAACGGCGAAGTAATCCTGATTGACGAGATCGCTTCGGGCAACATGCGCGTTTACAAGGGCGACACCATTGTGGATCCCGTTGAACTGACAAAGTTGATTCTCAACAGATAATCATAGAACAAAAAAGCTCCCTGCAACACTTGCAGGGAGCTTTTTTTGATTTGCTTACGGTGCTTGAAATTCGACAATTGCACGGTAAAGCTGCTTGAATTGTGTGTAGGTTTCTTCGTTTGAGGATGCCCCCATAAAATAAGGGTATGTAAAAACGATCAAGGTATCGGCGGGCAAAACCTGAAGTGCCTCGTAATACTTATAAATTGCAGTATCCCCCAATCGAATAGCATATTCATCGTATGCGCCTGCGGGAGTTCTTCCAAACGTATCTGTCAGTGGAACGGCAAGCTTTTCTGACATATGTTGCGCCTCGTAAACCGAGGTGTTGACGAGCCAAATGGAGCATTCTCCCGTCATCATATAGGAGGAAAGCTCCTTAAGACGATCGGCATTCATTCCCTTTGCGGTATTGTATGCGGAGCCGTTAAAATCTCCCGTTTCGGGGTCTGTATAGAGTGCACGCAACTCTTCTTCGGTATAAAAGGGATAATCTGTAACGCCTATTGCAAGCGCATCTTCACCGAACGTATTTTTGGAAAGCTCACCAAAAACGCGCTCAACTGCCGTTTTTTCCTCGCTGGTCATGGTATACGAGCCGCCAAAGGTAATGTAAACATCCTTGTGCGGTGTGCTCGTACACTGCGCAAAGCAAACAATGGCAACAAACAGAAAAAAGGCAACCAAAATAATCGTCCATTTATGGTGATACCATAAATTTTCCAACCAAACAAATGCGGGATGGCGAATGGAAATGCCCTCGCCCGCAAGCTTTTCTTCCCTATTGATCGGTTCTTTTTGTGACATTTTTACCTCCTTGATAAAAGTGCGAGGTGTTCGACGTTTGCCAACACCTCGCAGCTGTTTGTTCGGTATTACTTTCTGGTAACCTCAAGAACCTTCATAACGAGGGTGCCGTTGGGAACCTCAACGGTAATTTCATCTCCTGCTTTTTTGTTGATCAGTGCTGCACCGATGGGAGATTGATCGGAAATTTTACCCTCTGCGGGATTGGCTTCGTTGGAACCAACCAAAGCATAGGTAAATTCTACGTTTACGGTCTTGTTGAGAACCTTAACGGTGGAGCCCAAGCTGATAACGCTGCTATCAATGTTGGATTCATCAATGATAACTGCATTTTCAATCAGTTCTTCGAGTTCCTTAATGCGTGCTTCGTTCTTGGCTTGGTCGTTTCTTGCTGCATCGAATTCTGCGTTCTCGGAAAGGTCACCGAATCCGCGAGCGGTTGCGATATCGTTCTTAATCTTTTCGCGTTCTTCGTGTGTGCGGCGGTAGAGCTCGTCTACAAGCTCTTGATAACCTTGTTGTGTATAAAGTGTTTGTTTTCCCTTTGCCATAATGATTCAATCTCCTTAAAATATATAGAAATGATATTAGATTACTTGTTTTGAACGGCCTCGATTGCCTTTTGCAGTTGGTTATCCACACTCTCGGGCAAGAGGTAGAAGTGATAACCGAGTGCCTCTTCGGAAAGTTCTACGGCATATCCTTCGGTGGGAGCGATGCCGATATCGTGATAAGTTACGCCACACGCAGTAACGTAGGCGTGAGTAGTCATTTTAACGTAACCGTCAAAAGCACCTGCGGTGAGGTCGTGCAAGCTGTAGTAGCGTTGCATAATGCCCTTACCAAAGGTGGTTTCACCAATGATGGTAACGTTTTTGTGGTCACGCAAGCTTGCCGTAAATACCTCGGCGGCACTTGCGGTGTTGCCGTTGCAAAGAATCACCATTTTTAAGTCGGCAAACATGCCAACCTCATCGGCTTTTACACTGCAGGATGCATAATCACCTGCATAATTTGCCGCACCCGCATAAACGGGAGAAACGTAATTGCCTTTGTTATCAATCGCGGTCAAAATCAGGTCGCCATCCTTCAAAAAATAGGACAGAACCGCTCTGATAGATTGCAAATCTCCGCCGGGATTGTTACGCACATCAAAAATGAAGCGCTCAACACCCTGTTCTTGCAATGCCTTAACGGCTGCTTTAAACTGTACGGGAGTTTGCAAATCGAACTCTGAAAGATGCACGATGCCAACCTTTGCATCGGTTTCGGATACGCGATACGTGACAGACTCTTTGGTGTAGGTGTTGCGAACGATTGCGA